>CAJOOD010000019.1 GCA_905236085.1 uncultured Bacilli bacterium | reverse complement strand
TTATACCATATTTGGAAAAGCGAAAGAGAAACAGGCGAATTAATCTATCCGGAGGGAATATGAGCAAGGAATTACCATTTATCATCTACTGTATAGAAGAATATAAAAATCAAAAACAAATGACTGGCAAAGAAGTTATTAGGCTTTTTAATAAATACGCTGTTATTGAATATATTAGGTCTTTTTATGAAGCACTTCATGTTACTGGTAATAAATATATAGTTAACGACATAGATCTTTATATAAAATCTAGAGGCGCAATTAATTAAACAATAGATTTTCTTTAAATAGTCATAAATTGTAACCAAGCATAATAGTAAGAAACTTGTTAATTGTTTTTGTTTCAACTTATCAAAACAAAAATATTATACTTTTTATAGGTTTTGATTGTCTTAACTATTTGAGGGCCCAAATGAAAGTATCTAAGTCTCTAGCAAAAGAGTTTGTTCTCGGCAAAGAGGAAGCTGTTGCGGAAGTTTATCACAAGTATAGAGGACTTCTATATTTCATCATCTCTACTTATGTCAAGAGTAAAGAAGATTGTGAAGATGTCTATCAAGACGTTTTTTTGAATGTTTTCAACAACAAAGAAAAAATCAAAGATCCTTCTAACTTACATGGTTATTTATGCCAAACCGCCAAAGCTGTAGCAATAAATTATGCAAAGAAAAACTCTAACTATGTTCCGCTTGTGAATGATGAAGAAATAGTTTCAGAAGAAAAAAACAGAATCGATGAATTGTTGCCTTATAACTTAACAAAAGAAGAAAAAGCAATAGTGGGCTATAAATTGTGTTTTGGACTCTCTTATAAAGAAATACAAGATATTACTGGTACTCCAATTCCAACTCTAAAATATAAGTATTCTTTAGCATTAAAGAAAATAAAGGAGGCAAATCATGAATAAAACATCAATTAAAAAAAATTTCTTTGAACAACTTAATTCAGACCTTCCTAATTTCTCTAAGATATCATTGCCCAAGAAAAACTCAAAGAAAAAGATTGTTCTTTTATCCACGCTATTTTCATCTGCTGTAGTTGTTACTGCATCAATAGCGATTATAGTTCCTTTGGTTAATAAAGAAACGACATATAAAGACAATTCAAATTCCTTGAATACGCTCACCATTGGAGAAGCTTCTATCAACAACATCGGCAAATATACCGCTATCGGGGTGGGTAAATTGAATAAAATATCGCCAAACAAGAAGTATAGTCTTATTACTAATTTAGAAAACAACGAAGAAGAAAGCGAAGAGGACTACGCAGATCTATCTAACACTTTGATTGGTTTGACTACCGATGGTGTTTTAGAAGAATTGTCTTTGACTATTCAAAACGGCCAACAATTAAATAGTTCTGCTTTTAATATTACATATTATGAAGAAATTGGAGATTTTGTTTTGGTTTCTGTTCTTCCAATGGATGTTAATGAATATGTTTCTGGTGCCAATGGCGAGGGTAGATATACTTATGATCAAGATGGTGAAAAGTACACAGCCTCTTCCAAAGAATGCGTCTCTTTTGCCATTAATCATCTCGTATATCCACTCAAATACTCCATTCGTTACTATGATAGTCAAAATAAAGAGTATGAATACATTGATACTTCCTATTTGATTCATAAGCGTAGTGGAAAAATCTTTCCATTTTCATCAAGAAAATATTGTGTTGATGCAAAAAAGTGTAAAAATGGCCAATTTAAAGATCCGACAATCGTTGTCGACAATGAGAATATAACCAGTTATCCAGTTAATAATCTCATTGAATTTGTTGATTCCGAGCCTCTTAGAATTGGTTATGATTGGGATATAGAACAACAAAGGATTGTTTTTTGGCCTTGGGAAACTCACTATCTCGATTATTATGACTTTGATGAATACAATTGCTTCCATAATGGCTTTTATGTTTTTGTGCCATTGGTGGAAAAAGCGAATATCAATAAACCATACGATAATTATGTTCGTTATGAAAATAGATATCTCTTTTCAATAGTTTTTGACGAAGAGATATCTGCTCTTGAGATAACTAGTATGAAAATTAGAGATCAAGATGGGTTTGGGTGGGAATCAGAAGGCGATAACGTCATTTCAATTTATAGTAACGGTGGTCTCTTTTGGAATCGAATCTGTATTGATAAGTTTGGTAATTTTATTTGTCAATTCAAAGATTATCGTATGTATTATAACTTTTACGATAAAACTTTTAATAGATTAAACTCTACTGCCGATATTCGGTTTGATATTATTACAAAACAGTATTATTTAAGAGTTAGCGAATACACGAATGATGATGAACATATCGTAGGAGGAGACTTTGTAATATTTTTAAATGAAAAAATGGAAGAAGATTATCTCATAGATTGGGACCTTTTTAACCATAATTGTCTCATTGACCATAATGGCTATTGGCGCAACATTCTCGAGGATCAAGATTGGTTTTTAAAGAATAGTCTAATGATTAATAAAAACGAGCGTCTCGTATTTGGAAGAAATTCGGTTGTGAAAGTATCGCTTGACGAAAATGGTCATTATTACGAGAATACATTTACAGTTGTCTTTGATTCACCGCTTCAACTTTTCTATTGTAGTCTTGATGCTTGTTACTATCTAGATGGTCTAAGCGTTCATATT
>CAJOOD010000018.1 GCA_905236085.1 uncultured Bacilli bacterium | reverse complement strand
TAAAATTAAGTTTTTCAAAGAAGGTTTTCCATAAAGGTAATTGTTCATACATTAATAAAGATAAAGGTAAACCGACTTTAATGTCGCCGTTTTTACTAGTTAAAGATATTTCTTCTAATCTTTTTCTTTTATAAGCGTAGATATCTAATTTATCATCTTTTGGTCTACCACCTGCACCTTTTTCACATTTATTACCGCTTATAAAGGTGGTTTTATTCTTAAATGACATGATGGTTAAATTACAGTGATTAGAACAACCTTTACATACGGAATGTTTGGTATCATAGGTGAAATCATTTAATTCATCTTTGTGTAATAAATGGGTGTCGACATTTCTGGCGTTTTCTTTAGCGTAAAGAGCGGCGCCAAAAGCACCCATAAGTCCGGCGATAGATGGACGAATTACTTCTTGTTGTATTTCTTGTTCAAAACTTCTTAATACAGCATTATTTAAAAATGTTCCACCTTGACAGACTATCGTTTTACCTAATTCATCAAAGGAATGGACTCTAATAACTTTATATAAAGCATTTTTAACAATAGAGCGACATAATCCTGCGGCAATATCTTCAACAGAAGCTCCATCTCTTTGAGCTTCTTTAATAGAAGAATTCATAAAAACTGTACATCTAGAGCCAAGTTCCACTGGATGTGGAGCGTATAGGGCGAGATTAGAATATGTTTCTACATCATAATTTAAAGCTTCCGCAAAAGTTTGCAAGAATGAGCCACATCCGCTGGAGCAGGCTTCATTTAGCATAATAGAATCTATCGCATGATTTTTAATATGGAAGCATTTAATATCTTGTCCGCCTATATCTAATATGAAATCAACATTAGGAGCAAAGAAAGAGGCGGCTTTATAATGGGCGATAGTTTCTACTAAACCAAAATCAACTTTTAACGCCGCGCGTATTAAGTCTTCACCGTATCCTGTTACTGCGCTAGAAATGATTTTCATTTTTGGATTAGCGATTTCATAGATATGTTTTAATTGAGCAACAATCTTATCAATAGGTAGACCATTATTATATTCATAATGTTGATACAAGACACTGCTATCTTCACTTAATAATATCACTTTAGTGGTGGTACTACCTTCATCTATGCCTAAATAGGCATTACCTTCATAAGTAGCAATATCTTTATATTTCACATCAAAGTCTTGATGTCTTTTTAAGAAATCTTGATATTCTTCCTCGCTTCTAAATAATGGATCGCTAAACTTAACCGTATTAATCGCGTTACTTTTTTCTATAGATTTGATGATATTTTCTAATTTATATAATTTAGGATCATTATCTAGGGCGAATAGAGCCGCTCCTTTAGCGATAAAAGTAGAAGCATCGCTAGGATAAAAAGCTTCTTCATCTCTTAGATGTAGTCTATCTTTAAAGGCATATCTAAGTCCTGAAAAGAAATATAAAGGTCCACCTAAAAATAAGATGTTACCTTTTAATTCTCTTCCTTGACATAAGCCGGCGATAGTTTGTTCTGCGACCGCATAGAATATAGATAAAGCGATATCTTCCTTTTTCGCGCCTTGATTAAGGATGGATTGAATATCAGTTTTAGCAAAGACTCCACATCTAGAAGCAATAGGGTAAGCTTTTTCTGCTTTTGATGATAATTCATCTAATTCCGATAAGGAAACATTTAATAATGTTGCCATTTGATCGATAAAAGCACCAGTACCTCCCGCACAAGAGGAATTCATTCTTTGTTCAACTCCACCAGTGATAAAGATAATTTTGGCATCTTCTCCGCCTAATTCTATCGCTGCATCACATGATGGATAAAATTTCTTAATCGCATAATAGGATGATTCAACTTCTTGCACAAATGGAAGTTTGCTCCGTGTTGATAGGCCTAATCCCGCGGAACCGGTAAAAGATATATGGTAAGAATTTAAACCAAATTTATCTTTGATAATATTTAATTCTTCTAAAACAACTTCTTTAACTTTAGAAGAATGTCTAACATAGTGAGAATATAATACATTTCTATCACTATCTAGTATCACTAATTTGACTGTAGTGCTACCAACATCAATACCAATACTTAATTCATCTCTTTGCATAAGAGGTATTTTAAACACTTATTTTATTTTTTTGTAGAAAAATAATAAGAAAATATTATTAAAATTTGCATAACATTTACATAATCGCTGGAAATGTAATGCTTTTGTTATTTGCAATTAATCTTAACAAATAGAGCATGATGAAATGGCTAGAAATTATCATAAAATAATCAAAATTAACGAAAATAACTGGTTTTTGCTGGCTTATTTTCGTTTTTATATTGATTAATTGAACATTTTTAAAATATCTAAATGGTTATTTATTTAAAATCAACTACTATATCAAGATTAGCCATCTTAAATATTTCGATGATGTTCTTATTAACGTTATTAATGATTATTTTTTTTGGTTCAATCTTACTTGTTATGATGACTATAATTCTAAGTCCAGCACTAAGGATAATCTCATTCTTTAGCGTTAATTCTTATATTTTTTAGATTAGCGTTATCGGTTTAAATTATTTCTAATAATGCTGGATAATTGATAACGTTGACTCTTCTTTTTTGTTTAGATAATTAGGAAGATTATATCTATGCTATATTGCTATATAGAACAAATCTTTATCGATGTGGCTATATATATGAATAATCAAACAATAATATTGATAAATATTAAAAAATAAATCATAATTTTATTTAGAAATTCGCGGAGGACATTTTATGAAATATCCTAAAATACTTATTCCTTTATTCTTATTAACTATGACTTCTTGTTCCACTGGTTATCCTGGAACATATTCTTTCCAAATGGGCAAAAATAGTGGAACACATATGGCTATTACTATGACTTTAACTGATAATTTAAAATATGATTCTCAAGATAAAGAAATAGGTAAAGAATTTAATATCCTCTTCGATGTAGCCATGGCTAATGATGATGCAATATTAGAGGCCTTAAAGACTTTATTCCCTGATGGCATAACTCTTGATGGCTATTATAATATTGTCAATCATAATGGGGCTAATCAATTAAAATTAGGATTTATTATAAGCGAAGTTCTTCCTAGCGGTATTCAAGAAATGGG
The DNA here is from genome assembly GCA_905236085.1 of uncultured Bacilli bacterium. Classification (GTDB taxonomy): domain Bacteria; phylum Bacillota_I; class Bacilli_A; order RFN20; family CAG-826; genus CAJOOD01. The sequence goes on along the minus strand of CAJOOD010000018.1, from coordinate 11,318 downwards.
AATAACTAATTTATTTACCGATGAAGTAATACAAAAAATAGTTTATTCAGAAATCGATAATAGAAATATTACTTTATGTATTCCTGTTTCGGTTGATGATTTATTATTCCAACTATATTGGTATGGACATGATTTTTATTACACTAATCTTGGTCAAGAAGATCAAGCTCTCGAATATAGAGATGTCACACCTCATGATTTAAATACTCATCCGACTCAAGAAGATATTGATGCGATTAATCAAACATATAAAACAGAACACACAAGTAATTATCGTGATTTTCACAATTTATCATTAGGATTAAGTAGACAATAATATGGACGAGAAAGAAGTTATCATATCAGTTGATCATTTAACTAAAGACTATGGTTATGGCCGTGGAGTTTTTGATGTCTCCATTAAAGTCCATAAAGGTGAATGTTATGGTTATTTAGGTCCTAATGGAGCAGGTAAATCTACCACTATTAGACATATCATGGGCTTTTCTAAACCAACGACAGGAAAGATAAGCATATTTGGTATTGAAAGTTTTGGAAATACTGATAAAATCCTTGCAAAAGTCGGTTATTTACCAGGAGAACCCGCCATTCCAGCGGGATTAGATGGCATGGGTTTCTTACGTATGATGCAGGATATGCGCGGAGAAAGAAATGATGAAAGATTAAATTATTTATTGGATTTGTTTAAACTTAATCCTCGTGTATCAGTTAAAAGCATGTCCTTAGGTGAAAAGCGAAAATTAGCGGTTGTAGCCGCCTTTATGAATGACCCTGATGTCTTAATATTAGATGAACCTACTTCCGGCTTAGATCCAGTCATGCAACAAATATTTATCCGCTTCATCATCGAAGAAAAGAATAGAGGTAAGACCATATTATTATCATCGCATATCTTCTCTGAAGTTGACGCGACATGTGATACGATATCGATTATTAAAGATGGGAAACATGTTTCTACCTTTAAAGCGGATGATTTAAAGAATAATGAAGTTTGTACTTATAGAATTAGATTCCAAGATTTAGATAATTTAAATAAATTTAAAACCGCGAATAATCTTCAATGTGAAATAGTGGAAGAAAATCTTGATCGATTGATGTTAACCATTAAAATCAACCGTAAAGATTATCGCCATTTCTTTGCCTTTGCTTCTCAATTTAAAGTCAAAGAATTTGAAGAAAAACCATTTACATTACAAGATTATTTCATGTCCTTTTATAAAGAAGAGAAGACATTTGGTGGTTTAAGTGGTGTTGAAGGTAATAAAAAATGAGTAAAGAAGTGATGGAAAAAATCCAAAATCTAAAAGATAACGTCGTTATCGAAATTTCTCATTTGAGCAAGGATTACGGCCATGGTAGAGGAATATTTGATATCACTTTTAATATTCCTAAAGGTTGTGTATTTGGTTATTGCGGCACGAATGGGGCTGGTAAAACTACAACATTAAGACATATTATGGGCTTTTTAAAACCCGACAGCGGTTATGTTAGAGTTAACGGTCTAGATCCATGGAAAAACGGCGATGAGATTAAAAAACATATCGGTTATCTTCCTGGTGAAATAGCTTTCCCTCCAGTAGAAAATGGGACAGCTTTCTTAAAATCTCAAGCGGATTTAATCGGCTTAAAAGATATGTCAAAGGCGGAAAGAATCATCAATGCTTTACAATTAGATCCCACTGCGAATCTAAAAAGAATGTCAAAAGGTATGAAGCAAAAAACAGCAATTGTTACCGCTTTCATGCATTCTCCAGACATCATCCTTTTAGATGAACCCACAACTGGATTAGATCCATTAATGCGTGAAGCCTTTATCGGAATAATTGAAGAAGAAAAGAAACGTGGGGCTACTATTTTGATGAGCAATCACATGTTTGATGAATTAGAAGAGACCTGCGATTATGTCGGATTTATCAAAGACGGACATCTTATTGATATCGTTGATATTAATGAAATGCATCATCGTCCGTTTAAAGAATTCATTATTGGTTTTTATCATAAAGATGAATACGATAAAGCATTTAAGGATGATAAATTTGATGTCATTTCTCGAGTCGATGAAATGCTAAGAATAGTAATAAGAGTTAATACTGAGCAAGCTAATCAAGTAATTGATGAATTAAAGAAATACGAAATCAAACAAGTTAATGAAATCAAATATACTTTAGAAAGATATTTCTTAGATAATTTTGGAGGAGAAAATTATGGTGGCACAGCAAAGAAAGAAGAATAACTTCATATCCAAACCATTATTTTTACAAACATTAAAGGCCAATTGGCTATTATGGCTTTTGATTGCCGCGGGTAGCGCAACTATCTTCTTTGTCATTAATGTCGTGGTTTGTTCTAGAGATATTTTCGCTAATGTGGATATGGATAAAGTTACTGTATATGTGGTCGATGAAGACTTAAATTGGCTGCAAATCCTTGGTCTTTTGGAGCAAATGGGCTTTAGTTTATCACGTATTGAGATTATGTCGAGGATTGATTTAAATTCCATTATATCTGACTTGGTTTATAAGATTGCTGGGACTATCTTACCAATGATTTATGTCATGATTACGGCGAATAGCTTAATAGCTAGTCAGGTTTCTAGTGGCTCTATGGCTTATGTATTATCCACTCCAACAAATAGAAAAACTGTTATTAGAACAGGGTTTATCTATTTATTAGTCTCATTAGTGGCTATGTATTTAGTAATCGCATTAACTGCCTTAGGTTCTGAAACTATTGCTGGCGCTATAAGAAGGTCAAATGGTGGTGGAGCGAATATGAATCCAATTCGTACATTATTATTATGTTTAGCCTCATTTGCTGCGATATTTTCTTTAGGCGGAATATCTTTTGGAGCTAGTGCTTTCTTTAATAAATCTAATTATTCCATCGCTGTTGGTGGCGGTGCTTGTGTTATCAGTTTCTTATGCTGTATCTTAGGTTTATTTGGTAGCAAAGTCTTCGTTTCTGTTGGTATTGGTGTCGAAGCGATGAATATATTTAATTACGCATCTATATTTACACTAATTGATACCGATAGCATATCGGGATTTGCTAAAACTATGATGGGTGTAGAAGACGCTATTATGTCATATAATTGGATTTGGGAAATAGGGATATTGTTCGCTATTGGTATTGCTTTTTCAATTGTTGGATCAGTTAAATTCTTAAAGAAGGATTTGCCGTTATAATTAAAATTATAAAAAGAAAACAAAAAAGAGTGGGTGACCACTCTTTATTTGTGTTAATAAAATGTTTTACTTATTCAGCTTTTTTCTCTTCAACAACTAAAACTGTAGCATCTGGTAGTTTAAAGAATGTACCTAAAACCATTAAACAGGCATAGACAATTAAGATAATACCAAAGACGACTAATTGAGCACCTTGACTAATGACAGGTTCATTACCAACACATAAGAATCCTAAAACCATGGCTAAAGCACCGGTGACAATGGAAACTATTTCTGGTACGACAGAAATTTTAGCTTTGATGGATAATACTAATTTGAAGATAGCATCCGCTAAAATGACAATGCCCACAACAATAAGTAAAAATGGAATAACATATAAGAATAAAGCAATTAAAGCAGCAGCGTATTTACCGCTAACTAAGCTAATACCAATTGCTAAGCTAAATCCGGAAGAGATACCAGAAATAAGGAAGCCAGTCTTTGCCATGATTCCGCCACAAATAGCTAATAATAAAGCTAAAGAGCTAACAACGATTAAGATGATACCTAAAACCATAGAAATTGCTTCAGCTGCATCAGCGCTAGCATTAGTGTTGGCGCCCATAACGATAACTAAGATACCAACAGTTAGTACGATCGCGGCGTTGATCCATTTACTTAATGATCTTTTTACTAAATCCATAAACATTCTCCTTTCTTTATTTGCAAAGTATTTATAACGAAATATAACAAATAAATCAACCCATATTTATTATTTATTAATAAAAAGTTAACAGAATTTGAAAAATTGTTAAACTTTTAAAAATCAGCATTTCTTTTGTCTTAAGCACCACAAATATGTGAATATCAGAAGTCGTTAATTATAATATATGCACGAAAATTAGCGCGTTTTTTTGCAAAATATGGGCTTTTTGCACTGAATTTCATAATAATCGCCATATTGGTTATTTTTTAATAATCGGTCAAGATATATTAATTATTCATATAATCGGTTAATAATTTTAGATATTTATTTAAGAATAAGAATTTTGTAAAATATATCTTGGCGGAAAAAAAGGTATGAAGACAAAATATATTTTTATATTGTGCTCATTAATGTCAGTGTCTTTAACTAGTTGCGGTCAAGTGCTTGATTATTCAACCCATCTTGATGATTATGTCACCGTGATGAATTACCGTGATGGCTTTAATATTTTGCAGTTAACTGATATTCATTGGAGCAACAATTCATCAACAATGTCATCAAAGATTTATCTGAATAAAGTATTCACTGAGGTAGTTAATCATGTGGATAAAATTGATTTAGTAGAGATTTCTGGCGATTTATTTATGCTTGCTAATTACTATCACATTACGACATTTATCAATTATTTTGAAGCAAAAGCAGTAGAATATGGATTCAAATATGCAGTTATTTGGGGGAATCATGATCATCATGGATTATATAACCCAAATTATTTATCAAAAGAATTTGCTAGAGCCAATCATTCTATTTATATCGATTTAGAAGATAATTTATATGGTAGAAGTAATTTTGTTATTAATCTAAAAAAAGATGAACAAGTAAAATGGCAAATTACCAATCTGGATTCTGGTGCATGTTTCTCAGAAACCGCTATCGATGCATTTAGAAACTATGACTACATAAGACAAGACCAAACTGATTGGTGGGTATTGGAGCATCAAAAAGTAGGTGAAACAGTTCCTAATATCACTTATTACCATATTCCTCAGCAAGATAATCAAAGATTATGGGATGAAATTCATAATAATGGCGCTACATATAAAAACAAATTCTTTAAATTAGAAGAATTTGATTCAAGCGAAGGAGAAGAATATGCTTCTAACTTTATTGAAACAGCTAAACTTCATAATTTAAAAGGTGCTTTTATGGGTCACGCTCATAATGTTGACTGGACGGTTGATTATGATGGTGTGACCATTGGCTTAGGTGTAAAAACTGGAACAGAACTATATTTTGCTCATGTAGATGCCTCTAGTGATGATCCTGCTGTGCAAGAAGGATTAGCCTCAACTGGCATTACTGAAAATTTCGATTTAATCGGGGCAAGTTTAGTTACATTAAAAGATGAAACCGGTAATTTTGATTTAGAGCATTTATATCTCAACGAAAGGGTTAATGGAGATTTTATTAAGTGGGTGAAATACTAATGATTAAGAAATATTTTAATAAAGATAATTTCATTAATGCTTCTTTTGATGAAAAACAAAAAAGACAATCCTTATTTGTTTCCGCTTTATTGATTGTTATCTTCATATTCTCAAGTTTTACTTTCTTTAACGCTCTTTATTGTTTTGTTGATGTGGCTGGCTCAATTGTCAGCGGTTCTTTAGATGTTGGTATTCGTGATTTATTAAGAATACTTCCGATTATTTTATCCGCTTTTATGTCGATTTGGGCATTGTTATTAATACATGCGACATATCGAAATGTAAGTGAAGAGAGAAGGTTAAGATCTTATAAGAAAAATGCAATTACTTTAATAGCTTTTGCAGGATTTAATATTCTTTTCATCATTATAATGCGTATGGCGGGAGGCTATTTATCTTTTTTAGAAGGCTCTCCATCTGCTTCATATCCATTAGATGCTTTATTGTATTCTATCTTGTATCTAGGTATTGGCGTATTCATGCTCCTTTATCTAAGAGATTTAAAAGATAAAATCCCCTATCTAGTACCATCTAGAGGACCTATTGTAAATCGATGCCGTTTCTTATATTGCTTTGGTGTTTCAATTTGGATGTTAGTTTCTTTATTTACATTCTCCGGATTCTTATTTGGCCTATTTATTATCGATTTTAGACACGGTCATCAATTTTATGCGATCATGCTATTAATTGCTTATTTAATCTCATTCTTATTCTTATGCATTTGGGAGTTTTATTATAATCAATTAATAGAGGAGAAGAGGAGAAAATTCTTATTCCCTCTTGCCATTGTTGGTCTAGTTGTTTCTCTTATTATAATAATTTTATATTTTATTGCTTTAGGTACGGATTTAGACGCTCCATCTAATATTGGTTTTGGTGTCTTACCTGTGGCCTTTACCGCGAGTGTAAATCTAGGAACACTTGTTGTGGTTTTCACGCCACTAATAGTCTCTATTGTGGCCTTAATAAAAGGAATTATTGCTAGAAAAAGAAAATAATAAATTACTAATAAAGGTATCTCAAGCGAGATATCTTTTTTTAAAATAAGGAAGATTTGCAGGGATTTTTGATAATTATTTCTTTTTCAAATATCCATTAAGAGAAAATTGTTTTAAGCAAATGAATTAGTTTGTTAATTTTTTAATACAAAAAATCATTTTTTCGGTTATAATGCAATTACATGTCAGACCTAAGATTTATTTACCAATATGAAATAGCCGCAATAATTCTATGCGTAACTACGATTATTATTTTATTGCACCGCAAGAGCTTGCAAAATCGTAAGAATATCATATTCATTTTCTTAGTTGTTGTAACTTTATTATCCGCTATATTTGATGCTATTTCTAATATCATGATAAATGACATCGCTAGAAATAAAGAAGTCAATATGCCAGCTTTAGAAGCGATGATATCTATTTTCTTATTGGTTCATAATTTGACTCCGTTCTTATTCTTTATCTATGTTTCTGAGATGATAGGCAAAATAAGAAATAGAAAGAAATTATATTTAATTTATTCTATTCCCTATATAGTTATAGCTTTGCTCATTATTACTAATCATTGGACTACCTGGGTTTTCTATTTCAGCGCAAGCAATGAATATCTTCATCACTTTGCCATCTATATAGTTTATGCGGTAGCTTTTGGCTATCTAGTGCTTGCATTAATCCAAGGTGCACGTTATAGGAAAGCGCTACCTAAAGGATATGCTTTCTTAGTGGCGATGTTTATCGTTTTAGCGGTGATTGCTATCGCTATACAATTCTTCGTGGAAAGATTTGTTATTGAAATCTTTATTTCCTCCCTTGTCTTATTAGTCATGGCCTTTAATTTTGAAACAGAAGAGCAATCAAGAAATGCTGTTACAAGATTATATAATTCATCTGCCTTCTTAATTGAAACAGAAAGATGTTTATATAATAAAAGGAATTATGATTTATTGATCATCAAAATAGCAGACCTTCGTCGTCTTAACACTATTAATGGCGTTAAGGTGGTTGATGGAATACTTGCTAAAGTTGGTCAATTCTTCCTATCCGCGAAACATAATAGATATTTTGACTGCGGTGGAGGCAATATCTGCGCTATCTTTGATAACAAAGAGGATTTAAACGAGGCTATTAATGTTATTAAAGAAAGATTTAAAAAGCCTTTTACAAACGATAACATTAATATGTTATTTACACCTTTATATTTTTGTTTATCTATGCCTGATGAAGTTTCAACAATAAAAGAAATTTCATTATTGTTAGAAGATGATTATCAAAATAGAAATGAAGATGGTATTGTGGCCTTAAATAGATTAAAAAGAGAAGTCGCTATTGAAGAAGCTATTCAAAGAGCAATTGATAACGATACTTTATTAGCCTATTATCAAGCCATTTATTCTAATTCCACGAAGTCTATCAATTCCGCTGAAGCGCTAGCGAGAATTGATGATCCTATCTTAGGCTTCTTATCACCTGTAGAATTTATTCCAGTCGCTGAAAAAAGTGGTAAGATATCGCAACTTGGATTATTGATCTTAGAAAGAGTGTGTCAATTTTATAATAAACATGATGTTAAAAAATTAGGTCTAGATTATATCGAAGTTAATTTATCAGCCTTGCAAATTATTGATCCTTCTATTTATGATTCCATTATGTCTTTAATTAAAAAATATAATGTTCCAGCCTCATTTATTAATTTTGAAATAACTGAATCTGCCTTGATAGAAAATAGTGAGGTAGTCATTGAAATTATGGATAAATTAATTAAAGAAGGTTTCTCTTTCTCATTAGATGATTTTGGAACAGGTTATTCTAATTTCACTTATTTATACGATATGAAATTTAATATCGTTAAAATCGATAAATCAATATTAGATAAGACCATAAATAATCAAACAGCCTCTAAGACCTTGATATCTATGATTGGTATGCTTAAGGATATTTCCTTTAGAGTGCTTCAAGAAGGTGTAGAAACGGCATCACAAGAAGATTTATTAATCAAAAATGGAATTGATTATATTCAAGGATATTATTATTCTCATCCAATTCCTGAAGATGATTTTATTAAATATCTTGAATCTCATAAAAATGATTGAATTTCTTTAAAATTTTATCAAATAGTCCTTTTTTGCGGACTTTTTTCTAATTTATTGAATTATTTTTAGATTTTAAATTGCTCTTTTATCTTATTGTAAGTTAGCCATAACTAATTTTTTTATTGTATTTTCTTAAAACTACTTTATAATTTATAGAGCGGGAGGGTTAGTTTAGACTAACAATGATATTATGCCAATATTCTTAGCACCTATTAATGAAGAAGTCACCATCACACATATCCATGGAGAAGCAAAAGTTGCTAAACGCTTACAAGATCTTGGTATTACTGTGGGCGCTAAAGTGAGAGTGATGTCTAAAGAAAAAGGAGCATTAATATTATATGTTTTTGGTTCTAAACTCGCTCTTGATAGAGACATAGCTAGTGCGATTATTGTCTCGTAAATAAAGAAAGGTAGAATCATGAAAAAAACACTGGATGCTTTTGAAATTGGCGAAACAGGTGTTATCGTCAGTGTTGGTGGCGAAGGTCGTGTGAGAAGAAGACTCTTTGATATGGGTCTTACTCCAGGCGCAGAAGTCTATCTCCGTAAAGTTGCTCCTATGGGAGATCCTATTGAAGTAACTTTAAGAGGATATGAATTATCTTTGAGAAAAGATGAAGCCAAATGGATTGAACTCGAAGTCGCCGAGAATGGAAAACCAGCTACAAAGGAGGGTAAATAATTATGTCGAAAGTTATTGCCTTAGCTGGTAACCCCAATAGTGGGAAGACCACATTATTTAATGGTTTAACAGGCGCGACCGCCTACGTAGGTAACTGGCCTGGCGTCACTGTTGAACAAAGAAAAGGTACATATAAGAAAGGTGGACTAGAAGCTTCTATCGTCGACCTTCCTGGTATTTATTCTTTATCACCATATACTCCAGAAGAAGTTATTTCCAGAAACTTCATTTTGGATGAAAAACCAGATGTAGTCATTAATATTGTTGACTCATCAAACTTAGAAAGAAATTTATATTTAACCACCCAATTATTGGAAATGGATGTTCCAGTAGTTGTGGCTTTAAATATGATTGATGTTCTTGAAAAGAAAAATCAAGGCGTTGATGTCGCTGGATTAAGCAAAAAATTAGGAGTTCCAGTTATTGAAATCTCCGCGTTAAAGAATAGAGGCTTACATCACTTAATGGAAGTAGCTTGTGCTGCTGGAGATAAGTCAAGAAGTGGTACAACTATATTAAAAGATAAGAGAGTTGATGAAGCTAAAAAGATTTATCAAGAAGATAATATCGCTGATCCTTTATTCCATGCGATTAAAGCTTTAGAAGGTGATGAACTCGAAAAGGAAACAAATAAAAATACCTATCAAAAAGCCAATATTTTAGCAAAAGATACGGAATTTGACGCTGTTTCCGCGGATGAAAGATATAAATTCATCACTTCCGAATTATCTAAATTTAAATTAGGTGTTAAAGAAGAACAATCCAAAGATAAATTAACATTATCTGATAAAATCGATAAAGTTCTTACAAATAGATGGGCCGCTATTCCAATCTTCTTAGTGGCTTTGTTACTCGTATTTGCTTTAACATTCTCAGAAGACTTATTCTTCTTACATCGTTGGTTCCATGTTGAATTTACCGCGGTATGTTTTGAAGGCTCCTTCTTTGAAGGATTATTCTGGACAGAAGCCGGTATTAATTCTCCTGGCGTTATCTTAGCTAATTTTACCGTAGGTGTAACTGATTGGCTGGCTAGTTTAATTGAACTCGGCTTAACAAATATTCATACGCCAGATTGGTTAGTGGGATTATTAATGTCCGTTATTAATGATGGTTTCTTCGCGGTCATTGGTTTCTTACCACAAATCTTATGCTTGTTCTTCTTCTTCTCATTGATGGAAGATTCTGGCTATATGGCTCGTGTGGCCTTCGTATTTGATAGAATCTTTAGAAGAGCAGGTTTATCAGGTAGAGCCTTTATTCCTATGTTAATGGGTTATGGTTGTGGCGTTCCTGCAATGATCAATACTCGTACTTTAAATACTGATAAAGAAAGAATTCAAACCATCCGTGTTATCGCTTTCTTCTGCTGTGGCGCGAAGGTTGCCGCGGTTGATGCTGTTGCCGCCATATTAGCCAGTTCAGCCTTTGGCTGGAATGCCGCTTTAGTGGGCTTCTCTATGTATTTATTAGGCTTAATCGTGGCTGTTGGTATGGTTATTTTGATGCACTGGACCACCCAAAGAGAAAAAGTTCCTCCATTTATTATGGAATTACCTTCTTATCACGCTCCTCAATGGAAAGCCTTAGCTATTCATATTTGGGATAAAGCTAAAGGATTTATTAAAAAAGCTGCCACAATCATTGTCTTAGCAGCGGTTATTATTTGGGTGTTCTCTAATTTCACTCCAACATGGCAATATATTCCTGATATGGTTGACCAATTTGGCAAACCTGTCGCGGATTATTCTGGTTCGATGCTTAAAGCATTCTGTCAGATGATATCACCTATTTTCTATCCATTAGGTTTTGGTAACAATTTAGCTGGTGAAGGTTGGGCTTTAAGCTTAGCTTCAGTTACTGGCTTAGTGGCTAAAGAAGTTGTCGCTGATACATTAATCACCATTGCGGGTGGCGAAGAAGCTGTTGAATCTTTAGTCTTAGCTACTGGTATCTCTTTAGGCGGATTATTAGCCTTCTTAGTATTCAATTTATTAACAGTTCCTTGCTTTGCCGCAGTCGCAACCGCTAAAGCTGAACTTCCAAAAGGCCAATTAAAATGGACCATCATCTTCTGGCTTGCTTCATCATATATCGTCGCCTTAATGGTCAGACTTATGTTTGACTGGTGGTGGACTACATTCATCATTGTTGCTATTGTTGCTCTAGTCTTTGTATTAGCTTACTT
>CAJOOD010000017.1 GCA_905236085.1 uncultured Bacilli bacterium | reverse complement strand
AATGCTGGAAGGCAACCGTATAAATCATGATGAAAAATGATGATGAAAAGCTTAGATCTAAAGTGAAATATATCATTGCTAAAAGGATACCTAGTTCAACGATGTAAAGTAACATCGAAAGATAGACATTATCATGAATTATTGGAACAACAGTTTGAAGTTGCCAAAAACCAAATAAGACAAGTAATCCAATGATTAAAGGAATAAAGAATAATTTCTTTTTCTTAGTTGGAATAAAAAATGCTAGAAAGATAATTAATAAGCTTAACGGATAATCAATCCTCCAAAACATTTCGACAAACTTATCCATAATTATTTATATTTGTTTAAGAAAGCATTAAGGAAATCTTTCTTTCTTGTACGAGCAATTTTGATTCTTTTGCCATCGATACGAACATCATCTTTATCAATAGCGTCGACATAATCAAGATTGATTAAGAATGATGATGAACATTTAACAAAGTTTGGATTATTGATGTTTTTTTCAATATCTTTTAAAGCTTCACGAGTCTTATATGTCTCAGTTGTTGTGTAATAAAAGACATCATGAGTGTTTACTTCAATATATTTAATCGAATTAACTTTTATCGTGCGATATCCACTTTTGACACGGATAACAATTTTCTCTTCATTGCTTTCACTTTGGATTTTACCAATGACTTTTTGAAGAGCCTTCTTAACATCACCATATTTAACTGGTTTCACAACGAAATCTAAAGCACCAACACCATAACCATCGATAGCAAGCGAAGCGTAATTAGTGACGAACAAAATATTCATTTCAGAACCAAGTTCACGAATCTTCTTGGCGGTTTCAAGTCCATTCATCACCGGCATATCAATATCTAAAAAGACGGCGTTATACGTGTCATCAAATGGTTCAATAAAATTGATTCCACGATTAAATGTGACGACATTGACATCAAAATCATCTTTAAACTCTTCATTAAAACGTAAAATTGATTCTTTAAGTAAATTAGAATCATTCTCGTTATCATCAATAATGGCAACTTTAAGATTAAGCACTGAAATCATAATATCATGAAATATAGAAAATAATAAAATTATTTGATATAAAAATTAGTTTGGAAATTAGACTATATCTAGCCTTCTAGATTATCTTTGATTAATTCAGCAAGTTCATGTCCCGCTATTCTTTGCATCTCTTTATTTGGATGCCCGCTACCAGGGAGATTCTTATCTTCTGCTAAATCATAAGCATTATAAGTTGCTCTAATAACTTTCTTACCCTGCTCACTATAAGAAGTAACAATTTCATCCATTGTGTTTGTAAATCTCTCATCGATCCAAAGGATTTCATCGCTTAAAACAATTAGGGTCTCAGGATATAAGGTGAATAATTTATCAACAAAATTAATATAAGCTGTCTTATAGTTTTTAATAAATTGTTTTTGACTGGATTCATTACTTAAGCCAGATAGAATTGATCCATCATTTGCACCTAAGGCAATAACCACAACATCAGGTATATATGATGAATTATTCCATTCATGACGAGTGTTTGTTTGATATTCTGCATCCGCTAAAGAAACCATATCTGGAATATTCCCAGGGTTACATCCATCACTATATTTGGATTTATGCATTGGGAATCCACCAGCGCATATAAGCGAAACATCAGAATTTAATTCATTTGCCGCATAGTTTGCATATGTAAACAACGAATTCTCAGTTCTAGTATTAAAATTTTCAAAATAATCGGGTGACTCAACTGCATAACCACAGGTTACTGAATCACCATAAAATTCCATTTTTAAATCAAGAGATTTGGCTTCGACACTCTTAAATTCCCCATCACAACTCAAGGATTTTACCGCTACCTTAGAAACATGGCATTCACTTTTCTTGTAAACTCTAATCGTGTGTTTACCGTATTCTAATCCATGAGCAAGAACAACATGTTCGTGGACAAAATAATTTCCTTCACGACGTTCACTGTTAGAATATTTATCAGCAGTTAATGAAATAGGGAAAGAGTGTT
>CAJOOD010000016.1 GCA_905236085.1 uncultured Bacilli bacterium | reverse complement strand
TGGTTAGGTGGTACATTAACCAACTTCAAGACCATCCAATCAAGAATTCGCTACTTAAAAGAACTCGAAAGACAAGATGAAGAAGGCGAATTAGACTTACTTTCTAAGAAAGAAGCCGCTGGCTTAAGAAAAGAAAAAGAAAAACTCTTAAAGAACTTAGCCGGTATTAAAGAAATGAGAAAGGCTCCAAATGCAATCTTTGTAGTCGATCCATATTCTGAAAGAAATGCTATCTTAGAAGCACGCAAATTAAATATCCCAGTATTTGGTATCGTTGATACTAATGCCAATCCTGATGATATTGACTTCCCAATTCCTGCTAATGACGATGCGATTAGAAGTGTTGCCTTAATCTTAGCGGTTATGGCCGATGCTGTTGTCGAATCTAAAGGTGGAACACCAGTTGTTGCTTATACTAAAGACGAAGGTGAAGAAGTCACCATGAAAGATGCAATCAGACAAGCAGATAAAGAAAATGCTGATAAATTAGCCCGCATCCGTGCTGAAAGAAAAGCAAGACAAGAACGTTACGAGAAAGAACAAGCCGAAAGAGCGGCTGCAAGAAAAGCTCGTAGAGAAGCCGAAGCCAAAGAAGAAAAGGCCGAAGCCAAAGAAGAAAAACCAACCGAAGATAAAAAGGATTCTGAATAATTATGGCATCTCAAAATTTAATTGAATTAATCAAAGTTCTTCGTGAAAGAACTGGTGCAGGCATGATGGACTGCAAAAAAGCTCTTGAAGAAAACGGTTTAGATGTTGATAAAGCCGCTGATTACTTAAGAGAAAAAGGCATTGCTAAAGCCGCTAAAAAGGCTGATAGAATTGCCGCTGAAGGTTTGGCTAATGTTAAAGTTTGCCCATCCTGTGGTAAGACTGTCGTTTACGAAGTAAATTCTGAAACTGACTTTGTTGCTAGAGGCGATGCATTCAAGCAATTAGTATCTGATACTGGTGACATCTTATTAAAAGAAGAACCAGCCAATATCGAAGCTGCTAAAGAAGCAACCAAAGAATTATACACTGATGCTACAGTGAAGATTGGTGAAAAATTAGACTTACGTAGATTTGAAATCATTCACAAAGCCGAAGGTCAAATCATCGGTACTTACATCCATATGGGTGGTAAGATTGCCGTTGCTGCTGTTATCGAAGGTGGCGACTTAGAATTAGCAGAAAACTTAGCTATGCATATCGCCGCTAATTCTCCAAAATATGTTGCTCCAGCTGATATCCCAGCGGATGTCATCGAAGCGGAAACCAAGATTCAAATTGGTGCAGCTAAGAATGATCCAAAACTTGCTAATAAGCCAGATAACATTCTTCAAAATATCGTTAAAGGAAAAGTTAATAAGACCTTATTCGAAGCAGTCTTAAGCGAACAAATCTATTTATTAGATGATACCAAGACTGTGGGAACATTCCTCAACGAAAAGGGCGTCAAAGTTGTCAAATTCGTACGTTACGCTGTTGGCGAAGGTATTGAAAAGAGACAAGATGACTTCGCTGCTGAAGTTATGGCGCAAACCAAAACTAACTAATTAAAAATCAAAAAAAGAGACACACTTTTGTGTTTCTTTTTTTATAATAGAGAAAAGGAGCCAAATCATATGTATAAAAGAATATTGTTAAAGATTTCTGGTGAAGCTATCGCTGATAAAGAGCATGCTCAGACATTAAATACTGATAAACTTCATCTCATCGCTAAAGAGATTAAGAATTTACATGATTTAGGTGCGGAAGTTGCTGTTGTTATCGGCGCTGGAAATATCTGGAGAGGTAAATTTGCTCCCAAATTAGGCATTGATGCCGCCGAAGCTGATTATATGGGAATGATTGGTACAATTATTAATTCTGTCGCTTTAGCTTCTACTTTAAAAGCTAATGGGGTGGGAGCCTATGCGATGTCAGCTATTCAAGTTGATCCAGTAACTATACCATTTGATGCGGATAAGGCTAAAGAATTATTAGATGCTGGTAATGTCATCGTCTTTGGTGGAGGAACAGGTAAACCATTCTTTACCACTGATACTGCGGCCACATTAAGAGCGATTCAAATCGATGCAGATGTCATATGTATGGCTAAATATGGTGTTGATGGTGTATTTACCAGCGACCCACGTGTTGATAAAGATGCCAAATTATTGAAGCATATCACTTATCAAGAAGTATTAGACAAGAAGCTTGAAGTTATGGATTTATCAGCGATTGAATTAATCAAAGATAAAGACATTGAAATTAGAGTTTTCAATATGTCTGATCCAAAAAATATTGAAAAAGTGGTAAAAGGCGAAAATATTGGTACAATTGTTAGTAGAGGTTAATTTATATGGATGAAATGATTCAAGAAGCAAAAGCGTTGATGGATGACGCGATTGAAAATTACAAAAAAGCATTAGCGACATTAAGAACTGGAAGAGCTAACGCAGCCATTTTAGATGGAATTGATGTTGAATATTATGGTGACAGGATTGCCTTAAACCAAATCGCATCTATCTCTGTTCCAGAAGCAAGACAATTACTAATTAAGCCTTATGATAAGAATGACTTAAAGGCCATTTCTAACGCCATTTTCTCTTCAAATCTCGGCTTAGTTCCAAATTCTGATGGCACTGTTATCAGATTAAACATTCCTCCTCTTACCGAAGAAAGAAGAAGAGAAATCGTTCGTCAAGGACGTAAATATTGTGAAGAATGTAAAGTCAATATCAGAAACACCAGAAGAGATTATATGTCTATCATTAAAGAGGATGAAGAATCTTCTGAAGATTATTTGAAGCGTTTAGAAAAAGAACTCCAAGATGTCACTGATGAAGCTTGCAAGAGAATAGAAACTCTCATGCAAGAAAAAGAAAAAGAAATCATGGCCATCTAAAATTTAAAAAATATTTGTTAAGAAATAAGCATTATGCTTGTTTCTTTTTTTATGCAAAAAATTCATGGTGTTTTATTATGTATTATTTGATTTTTTGTGTATATAATTTAATATAGTTTAAATTATGGCAAAGAATACTAAATTAACTCACATAGCCTTCATTATGGATGGCAACGGAAGATGGGCAAAAGCCCGCAATCTACCAAGAACCGCAGGTCATAAAGCGGGATGCGATAGAGTAACTGATATCTACGAAGAATGTCTTGCTCAAGATATCAAGGTTATTTCCTTATACGCTTTTTCTACGGAGAATTGGAATAGACCAAAATCAGAAATATCACAATTATTTAAATATCTAGAAATTTTCTTCAAAAAAGAAATTGATAGAATGCTAAGAGATGGAACTAAAATTATTGCCTCTGGGGATTTATCTAGATTACCTAAGAAAACACAGGAAATCGTTAAAGAAGCGATAAAAAGAACCGAGAATTGCGGCAATTTCACCTTTAATATATGTTTAAATTATGGTGGAAAGGCAGAAATTATTAGGGCGACTAAATTAATCGCACAAGAAGTCTTAGATAAGAAAATCAGCATCGATGATATAAACGAAGAGATGTATGATAATTATCTATACACTAAAGGCTTGCCTCCAGTTGATCTATTGATTAGAACTAGTGGAGAACAAAGAACATCTAATTATATGCCTTGGCAATTATGCTATGCGGAAATGATATTCCCAAAAACACCATGGCCAGATTTTGATAAAGAAGAATTAAGAAAATGTATCGATATCTACAAAAATAGAGATCGTAGATACGGAGCGATTAAAGATGAAGAAGAATAACTTAAAGGATGAATTAAAACCTAACGAAATAACGGTTGATCAAAAATTATCTTTAAGAACGAGAATTATTTCTGCTTTAGTGGCTCTAGTGATAATTGTTCCAGCGATTGTTTTTGGTGGCATTCCTTTCTTTGTTGTGGTCTTATTAGTGGGCGGTATTGGTGCTTGGGAAATAGTTCATGCGGCAAAAAGGAAATATAATCCCTTATTATATGTCATCACTATATTGATTGTTTTATTGCTCGCTACAGTGCCATTAATCAAAAGTATGATTAAAGATGGTTCATTAGGCGATTGGAAATTATATGATAATTTTGATACATTACAAATTTCCGCGGCGGTGCTTATTGTCGGAGCAATCTTATGCATGACTATGGTCTTAATCGATAAGAATTTTGAAGTTAGAGACGCCTGTTATATCTTTACTTTTGGTGTGATATTAGGTCTTGGATTACAGTCTATTTTCTATCTCAGATATTATCCATTATATGAAGCTTATGTCTTAAAAGGTGTAACGGAGAATAACACCGATAATTTCTTATGGTCACCTTGCTTAATATTATTAATCGCTGGAGCATCATTGATGTCTGATACCGGTGCTTATTTTGCTGGTATGCTATTTGGTAAAAATAAAATTAACGAAAGAATTTCTCCTAAAAAAACTTGGGAAGGATTTGTAGGAGGAGTTATTTTCTCGATGATTTGGACCTTGGTATTTGGCTTAATTATGGCCTTTAATAATAAGCCAATTATTGACGTTTTCGCTGCAAATCGCTGGTATATTTTATTAATTATTGCTGTTGTCATGCCAACGATAAGCCCTTTAGGTGATTTCATTTTCTCAAGCGTTAAGAGATATTATAATATCAAAGATTTTGGTAACATCATGCCAGGACATGGAGGAGTTTTGGATCGTATTGATTCTGTTATATTTGCCTCTATTTCCGCAGCATTAATCATTATTATCGCTAATGCGGCGATTGGTAACGCTCCATTGGAGAATTTATTTGTGTAATATGAAAAGCATTATTCTATTAGGAGCTACGGGTAATATCGGTTTGCAAACCATAGAAGTCATTAATGAAAATAATGATTTTCTTTTAATAGGCATTTCTATTGGCCATAACCTTAATAGAGGATTAGAGATTTTAAAAGAATTCCCATCGATTAGATATGCTTATATCATCGATAAAAATGCAGCATTCTTAATTAGGGAAAGCTTCCCCAATGTAACTGTTTATTTTGGAGAAGATGGGCTTAAAGAGATGATTCATAATCATAAAGCCGACATTATTGTTAATGCTTTGGTAGGATTTGCGGGATTAATTCCAACAATTGAAGCCTTAAAGAACAATCAATATGTCGCTTTAGCTAATAAAGAGGCCTTAGTAGTGGGTGGAGAATTAGTTAATGATTTATTAACAAAGGGTTATGGACAATTATTCCCTATTGATTCGGAACATTCTGCGATTCATAAATGTTTAGCGGTGAGCAATGAAAATGTCGAAAAATTGATATTAACCGCTTCTGGTGGAGCGTTTAAAAAATATCAAAGAGAAGAAACTGCGAATTTAAGCGCAAAAGAAGCTCTTAAGCATCCGACATGGAACATGGGCGCGAAAATTACTATTGACTGTGCGACCATGATGAATAAATGTTTCGAAGTTATCGAAGCACACTATTTATTTGATTATCCTTATGATAAGATATCAATACTACTTCATGATGAATCTATGATTCATTCCATGGTTAAGTATAAAGATGGGATATACCGTGCAGAAATATCTCATCCCGATATGAAAAATCCAATTAGATATGCCTTATATGATGGTAAGATTACTTTTGATACCTCTATAAGTAAAGATTATCATCGATTTGGAGATTATCATTTCCATCGTTTTACATTTAAGAGATATCCTTTGGTGAGATGGGCTAAAAAGGTCATCGAAGAAAAAGGAATATTAGGTGCAGTCTTAAATGCCTCTAACGAAGTTG
Organism: uncultured Bacilli bacterium; assembly: GCA_905236085.1. Taxonomy (GTDB): domain Bacteria; phylum Bacillota_I; class Bacilli_A; order RFN20; family CAG-826; genus CAJOOD01. The sequence goes on along the minus strand of CAJOOD010000016.1, from coordinate 6,466 downwards.
CTGTACAAGCATATTTAAATGGGGAAATTAAATTCTTAGAGATTGATAAGGTCATCAATACTTGTATGAATGAAACCCAAAATATTGCTCATCCTAGTTTAGAAATTATTCTTGATGTCGATAAAAAGACTAGGGCTAGAGCAAGAGAAATTATTAATAATTTAGAAAGGTAAATTACATGCAAATTTTACAAACCATATTAACTATTTTGTTATTTATCGTTTGCTTATCCACTCTTGTCATGATACATGAAGCGGGACATTTAGCTATGGCTAAATTATTTGGTGTATATTGTGATGATTATTCCATCGGCTTTGGTCCAGCTTTATTTCATAAGAAAAGAAAGAATGCTGAAACATATTTCTCTATTAGAGCCGTCTTATTCGGGGGATTTGTTTCTATGGCTTCTGATGAAGGTGAACTTCCTTCCGGGGTTAAGGTGCCTAAAGAAAGAAGTCTAAAAGGTATAAAGAAGTGGAAAGCAGCGTTAATTATGTCCGCGGGCATTATTATGAATGTCCTATTATCCATTTTGTTATTGTTTATTTTTAATGTTGCCTTCCCTGCAAAAGGATTATATTCCGATGTGGTATCTATTGAACCAGGCTCTAAGGCTGAAAGCGCTCAAATAGTTCCATTTAATCCAGACACCAATGAAGGGGATGCTTTTATCGTCTTCTCTGATCCTCGCGCGGATTATCAAGCATCTGGTTCAGCTATCTTGTATTACGATACTGATGCAGTAGCAACATTTGAAAATGGAGATGCTATATCTGTTTTAGCAACCGTGCAAGAAGCTAAGGTCAATTTCTCTAATTATAGTCTAGATTCGCTATTTGAATATTATGAGCATTATACCGAATATGAAGAAAAAGAGGGGACAATTGCGGCGAATTTTGCTAGACCGATTACTCCTGATTCCACTCATAATAACTCAAAATTAAAATCTATTACTCTATCATTTACCATGATTCATAAAGAAGAAGGTAAATTCTTTATCTGTGTGGGTGGCTATTTACGTGACGCAGATATAAGTGAATTATCATATATTGATGGTAAATATTATTTTGATGAATTAGACCCTAATCACGAACATCCGGAATATATCTTGGCTAATTATTCTTTGTCTGATTATGTGCAAGACATCGTTTTAAACGTCAATACAATAAACGGAGAAAAGAAATTAGAGGCGATGGGCATGTCTTTATATTATTTAGAAAGATATCTTCCATTTGGGACTAGAGTGTCTAACACCTTTAGACAATTTGGCCAAGCTTCTTCATTAATCTTTACCACTATCGGAGGATTATTTGTTGGAAGAGGTTGGGAGAATGTTGGCTCAGTAGTGGGAGCATATGCTCAATCGCAAACCATTGTCAGCCAATTTGGTGCTTCTTATTTAATTTATTTCTGGGGTTTAATTTCTATTAACCTCGCTATTGTTAACTTATTGCCATTCCCTGGATTAGATGGTTGGCAATTATTAGTTTTAGCTATCGAAGGCATTACTCGTAAACAAGTTCCAGAAAAAGTTAAGAGCATTGTCTCGGTTATTGGCTTTGTCCTATTATTTGCCTTTATGGCGGCGATTATTGTAAAGGATATTGTTGGGTTTTTCTAATGGCTAATCAAGAAGATAAAATGTATCGATTTTTAAAATCCATCGGTATTGATAATACTGAAGATTTTGACGTGCGTTTTGATTTATGCACGAGAAATATGTTTAATAGGCAACAAATCGATATGGTTATCGTTAAAGATACTCCTTGGTCTTATCCATTATTGCAAGAATTTCAAGAAGGTCTTAACACTATCACATATAAATATTCTTTGACCTTCTTTTATATTCAAAAGCCATCTCTAGATGATGTCATTAGATTATTTGAAGATTGGCATTTAAGCATCTACCGCATCAAAAGTGATGCTTATTTAAGGAGCCAAGGAGATCATCTCATCTTCTCTTTTGAAAGCGAAGAAGAAAAGAAAAAGAATGCCTCAATGGTAAGAGATTTTAAAGATTTCTTAGGCTTTATTTTTTATGATTTTATCGTGGAAGCTAAAGTAGAACATATTCCAGAATCTAAGAGAAATAAAACTCCTAAATTTAAATTAGAAATTCAAGAAAGCGCCTCTTCAACTATCGAAGAAGAAACCATAGAAGAAAATATACAAGAGAACAAAATAATCTCCAAACCTGATGAGGTTGATTTTGTTGAAAATGAATATGAAAAATCTATTGCAATAAAAGGACAAGAAATCGAAGAAGCAATAGAAAAAATTTCAGAGATTGATGTCAGTGAGAAAATTGAAGAAGAAAATAGCGAAGAATATAACGAAGAAAGCGATGAAGATAAAGAAGAAGAAACTTCTGAAGAATTGTCCGCGAAAGAATTAATCGCTAAAGAGCAAGAAGATGAAATGGCTAGAACACAAGCTTTCTTAATGCAAGTCATGAAAGAAAATTATGAAGCCATGAAAAAAGAAAGAGAATTCAAACGTCGATTTAAAAAAGGCAATTATAATCCTGTGGAAAGCATTGGAGAAATTGATACAAATTCTGGAAATGTGGATTTTGATGGCACGATATTCTCTAACGAAGAGAAGAGTTACGGCGATAAGCCAAGCAAATATACCATTGGTGTTAATGATAATAATGGTGATGCCATATATGTCACCATGAGAGAAGGCAAAACATTCAGTAAAGATAAAGTTAAAGATTTTGTTCCTGGAGCAAATGTTAGAGTTCGTGGCTATGCCTTTATGGATGAATTCAGCAAACAATTAACCATTACTGGTCATTTCTTAGATTTGTTACCTCCAAGAATATTTGAATGTGACAAAGCTGAAAATAAACGTGTGGAATTACATCTACATTCCAAGATGTCAGCGATGGATGCAACCGGAACCATGGATCAATATTGTGCTTACGCTAAAGCGATGGGCATGAAGGCTCTAGCTATTACTGATCATGGAGTGGCTTCCGGTTATCATGATGCTCAAGAAGCAGCAAAAAAGAATGGACTTAAGATGCTTTATGGCTGCGAATTCTATATGATTGATGATAGCGCCGAATATATTAAAAACCCTGCAGAAATCGAATTAAATAAAGCAAATTATGTTGTTTTCGACTTAGAAACAACTGGTTTAAGTTGTCGATATAATAGAATTATGGAATTCGGTGGGGTCCGTATTGAACATGGTACCGAAGTGGCTAGATTAGACATATTAATTAATCCAGAAACATTAATTCCTGCAAAGATTTCTAAATTGACACATATCACACAAGATATGGTTGATGATAAACCTACCTTCCATGAAGTCAAAGAACAAATATTGAATTTTATAAAGGACGCTATATTGGTCTCACATAACGCTGACTTCGACGTTCCTTTCTTAAACGAATCTTTAATTCGGGATGGTGATGAACCGTTAAATAATCCTGTTATTGATACATTAGCTCTATCTAGATATTTATTCCCAGAAAATAGAAATCATAGATTAGGTACTCTATGTCGTAATTTTGATGTTAAATATGACGCTAATGTTGCCCATAGAGCGGATTACGATGCTTATGTTCTTAATGATGTCTGGCAGATTATGCTAGTTAAGTTAACTAAAGATAATCATAAAATGAAGCATAAAGAATTAGCTAATTTGGAATTATCTAATCAAGCTTTAGAACATCTTCATCCATATCATATGATTGCTTTCGCAAAAAATATGGCCGGTTTGCGGGATTTATTTGAATTAATATCTATTGCCCATTGTGATTATATTTCCGCGGATACCCCTAAGATTCCTAAATCACAAGTGGAGAGATTAAGAAAAAATCTTCTCATTTCTTCAGCCTGCTGTAATGGGGAGATATTTGAAATAGCCGCACATAAGAATTTTGATTCTTTAAAGAAGGCCATAAGATTTTATGATTATATAGAAATACAACCTCTAGGCAATTATATTCATCTCGTCAATAGAGGTGATTTTGAGACTATTGATGATGTTAAAAATATTGTTTTAGATATCGTTAAAGCTTCCGAGGAAGAAGGAAAGATGGTTTGTGCCACTGGTGATGTCCATTATTGTTTACCAGAAGATAAGATATTTAGAGATGTCTATATTTCTGCGAAAGGACTAGGTGGTGGATTTCATCCATTAAATCTTAATCCAAGGAATTCCCCAGAAATTCCTAATTATGATGCTCCTGATCAACATTTTAGAAATACTGATTCCATGTTAGAAGAAATGGCCTTCTTAGGCGAAGAGAAAGCTTATGAAGTTACTGTTACTAACACTAATTTAATCGCTGATTCTATTGAAGAATTAGTGCCTCTTCCAAATAAGACATTATGTCCTCCAAATATTCCTCATGACAAGGAATTACTTACTAACATGTGCTATAACAAAGCCCACGAATTATATGGTGACCCATTACCGGAATTTATCGAAAATCGATTAAAAACTGAATTAGATGGTATTATCAATCACGGATACGCAGTTATTTATTATATCTCGCATAAGATTGTTAAAGATGCGAACGAGCATGGATATCTTGTTGGTTCTAGAGGATCTGTTGGTTCATCTTTTGTGGCTACCATGTCTGATATTACTGAAGTTAATCCTTTACCTCCACATTATAGATGTCCTAATTGTAAACATTTTGAATTTTCTAAAGATGAATATCCAGATATCCGTTCTGGATATGATTTACCAGAAAAGAAATGTCCAGCTTGTGGCGCTGATATGGTCCATGATGGACAAGATATCCCGTTTGAAACATTCTTAGGCTTTAATGCAGATAAGACTCCTGATATTGACTTAAATTTCCCAGGAGACTATCAAGCTCAAGCTCATAACTACACGAGAAAATTCTTAGGTGAAGCTAATGTCTTTAGAGCGGGCACTATTGAAACCGTTGCCGAGAAGACTGCTTTTGGTTATGCAAGAGGATATTTTGAAAGATTAGGTTATAATCCAGATGATGTTTCTAAAGCTAAGATAGCCTATCTTGCCAGCGGATGTATTGGGGTTAGAAGAACTACTGGCCAACATCCTGGTGGCATTGTTGTTGTACCTAGCGATAGAAGTGTTTATGACTTTACTCCAGTACAATATCCGGCAAATAAAAAAGAAAAAGAGGGGGATTTTGACGATGAAAAAGCTCCTCAATGGAAAACAACCCACTTTGAATATCACTGTATGGATAATGTCCTTTTGAAGTTCGATGAATTAGGACATGTTGACCCTGTCGCTCTTAAGATGATGGCGGATTTAACACATGTCGATATTAAATCTATACCGATGAATGATAAGAAGGTTATATCATTATTCTCATCGCCAAAGGCTTTGGGAATGCACGCTAATTATTTGAACCAAAAAACAGGCGCTATGGGTATTCCTGAATTTGGTACGGATTTCGTAAGAGGCATGTTGGAATCAACTAATCCGAAGACATTCTCAGATTTAGTGATTATTTCTGGCTTAAGCCATGGTACAGATGTATGGAACGGCAACGCTGAAAAATTAATTCACGATAAAATAACTGATCTTCGCGGGGTTATTGGATGCCGTGATGATATTATGACTTATCTTATCAGCAAGGGTGTTAATCCATCCTTATCATTTAAAATCATGGAATCTGTTAGAAAAGGGCGCGGATTAAGTTCAGAACAAGAAGCAGCTTTAAGAGCAAATAATGTTCCTGATTATTACATCAATTCCTGTAAGAAAATTAAATATATGTTCCCTAAAGGCCACGCGACCGCTTATGTTATGATGGCTATCCGTGTTGGGTATTTTAAGATTTATTATCCTTTAGAATTCTATGCTGTTTTCTTCTCCGCTAGATGCGATCAATGGGACTTAAAAGCGGCCATTAAAGGTGAAGAAGGAATCATCGAAAGATTAGAGGAATTAAAAACCAAATCTAAAACAGAAGCCTTATCACCAAAGGAAACAGAAATTAATAAGATGCTACAAATTGCTTTAGAGATGGCTCAAAGAGGTTACTCTATTGTTAATATCGATTTATATAAATCAAAAGCTACTGAATTCGTTGTTGATCATGAGCATAAATGTTTAATCGCTCCATTTGTCGTATTAGATAACTTAGGTGGACAAGCCGCTGAATCAGTAGTGGAAGCGAGAATGCAAGGTGAATTCACTTCTAAAGAAGATTTATTAAGAAGAACAAAACTATCATCCACAAATCTAAAAGATTTAGATGAATTGGGTGTTTTAGCGGATTTAAACGATACTGATCAATTATCTTTGTTTGATTTTGATTAATCGTATATAATCTAAAAGTCGGGACGTAGCACAGCTTGATAGTGCGCTTGGTTCGGGACCAAGAGGTCGTGAGTTTGAATCTCATCGTCCCGACCATTTTATTTGAAATATCTCTCAAATTTTCGCGGTTTTTAAATTGATAAAGGGATATTGGACTTAATAATTGTTCTAATGAATATAC
>CAJOOD010000015.1 GCA_905236085.1 uncultured Bacilli bacterium | reverse complement strand
TTCGGATTTTACCAGAAACGGTGGCCAAAATTACAACGCCGTTTTCGAGCTCTACTCTAAACATCGCATTAGGTAGGGTTTCTTTAACGACCGCCTGTACTTCGATGACATCAGCTTTTGACATGAAATTCTTCTCCTTCGTAAGATGTAATAATTATTGGACCATCTGCGGTTATAGCAATGGTATTCTCATAATGGCAAGATAGTTTACCATCCCTGGTCTTGACTGTCCAGCCATCAGATAAAACTCTAGTTTTATGTTTACCCATGTTGACCATTGGTTCCACCGCGATTGTCATGCCTACCCTTAACAATGAACCTGTCTTAGGACTTCCTACATTAGGTATATAAGGATCTTCATGCATATGTGTTCCAATTCCATGACCTGTATATTCTCTAGGTGAGGAATAGCCATTAGCTTCCACATGTTGCTGAATCGCGTGAGATATGTCGCCGACATAATTACCCGCTTTAACTTGTTTGAAGCCTTCAAAGAATGCTTCTTGAGTTACACGCATAAGTCTTTCTGCTTCTGGTGATATCTTACCAACTCCATAAGTACGGCAAGCATCCGCCATGTAACCATTTTTCTTAACCACGATATCAAATGAGACGATATCTCCTTCTTTTAATTTAATATCTTTAGAAGGGATACCATGAATTAATGTATCATTAACAGAAATACATATCGTGCCGGGGAATCCGCCTTGGCCGTTAGCGTCCGCGCCATAATTCTTTTCCGCGGATTCACCACCTTCAGCACGTATAGTTCTTTCTGCAATATCATCTAATTCCTTAGTGGTGATACCAGGTCTAATCGAGGCTTTTAATACTTTAAAGCATTCAGCGACAATGCGACCTGATTCCTTCATAAGTTCAATTTCACGTGGTGATTTGCAGATAATCATTAGCAATTATTCTCCTTTGATTAATTTAGTTAATTCATCAAAGAGCTTTTCACTTCCCATAGCACCATCATAAGTCTTAAGCAAACCTAAGTTAGCATAATAATCTAATAATGGTTTGGTATCGTGAACATAATGTGATAGACGAACTTCTAAAGCGTCTTTATTGTCATCTTTTCTTTGCATGAGTTCACCGCCACATAAATCACATACACCTTCGACTTTAGGTCTCATGGTTTCCACGTGATATGGAGCGCCACAACTCTTACAAACGCGACGACCAGAAATTCTTCTAATCAATTCATCTTTGTCACAATCGATATTGATGACCACATCGATTGGACGTTTGATTTCTTTGCTTAATTCCGAAAGAGCTTCCGCTTGAGGAATAGTTCTTGGGAATCCATCTAATAGAAATCCTTTTGCGCAATCATCTTGAGCTAATCTTTCTTTGACAATGCCAATAGTGACTTCATCAGGTACTAGATCACCTCTTTCGATGTATGATTGAGCTAATTTGCCAAGTTCAGTACCAGCCTTAATTGCATCTCTAAACATATCACCTGTAGAGATATGAATGAGATTAAAGCCAGTGACTAATTTCTTAGCTTGGGTACCCTTACCAGCACCTGGAGGGCCCATTAAAATAATATTCTTTAACATTAGTTACCTCCTCCTGCAACAACTTCATCGAATGATTTACCAGCGAGCAATCCATCGATTTGATTGCCGATTTCAATAGCAACACCAACCATAATGATTACACCAGTACCGCCTAAAGCGAGTGAGGATGCTGAACCAAATACGTTAAGTAAGTTAAGCACCACTGGTAATGCCGCGATAAATGTTAGAGCTAAAGCACCGATAACAGTGACTCTATTTAACACTTTCTTGACATATCTTTCGGTTTCATTACCAGGACGAATCCCAGGAATATAGGAACCATTCTTTTGGAAGTTTTCTGCGAGTTGTTGAGGGTTAATGGTGATATTCGCATAGAAGAAGGTGAAGAATAGGATGAGGACAATATAGATTATTAGACCCCAAGGCATATACCATCCACCTGGCATTGGGAATAATTCCGAATTAGAGAATATCTTTAACCACTCAGCGTTGGTTTGATTAGCGTCGATGAAGGCTACTACAACACTTGGTGCCATCATGATTGAAGAAGCAAAGATTACTGGAATAACCCCGGCTGGATTAATCTTGATAGGCAAGAATGAGGCTTTAGCCATCGACTGCGTCTGCCCTCCAGATTTTCCTGAATGTTGAACAGGAATCTTTCTCTTGGCCAATTCTGTAAAGACAACAAAGGCCACGATGAGGAGATAGACTAAGATGTAAAGCAAGAATTGGAAGATACCTTTAACTTCGTTACCGGTACCCCAGTTTTGCACAACCCAGGTCTGGAATGCTGTAACCATTTGAGTTGGTAAGGATCTAACAATACCCGCGAAGATGATAACAGATATACCATTACCAATACCTTTAACGGATATTTGGTCACCTAACCACATGACCAGCATTGTACCTGCTAGCATGACTAAGACAATATAGATGTATCCTAGCCATTCCATATTGGAACCAAGATTATCTAATAATGTAAATGTAATATAAGATGAATAGGTTCCGCTTTGCATCGTACGGATAATACCATACGCTTGCACTGCTCCGAGCAATAGGGTGAGATATCTAGTAGCCATCTCGATTTTCTTCCTACCATATTGACCTTGCCTCTTGAGCTCAGTCATCGCAGGAAGAACATCAGTAGATAGTAACTGGATAATGATCTGCGCTGTAATGTAGGGGGAGACACCTAGAGCAAATATTGAGAATGTTTGTAAAGTGCCACCACCTAATAGATTCATTAAAGCGAGAGCATTGTTGCCGGACAAATAAGAGTTTAAATCACCCTGAATTGTTACACCTGGTACGGTTATTTGCGCACCGATACGGAAGATGAACAAGATGATGATCGTGAAGAAAATTCTGTTGACGATTTCCTTGTTTTTGAAGATGGCAACAATTTTCTTCATCTTATCTTACCTCAGCTTTACCACCAGCTTTTTCAATAGCTTCTTGAGCAGATTTAGAGAATGCGTCAACTTGAACAGTTAATTTCTTGGTGAGTTCACCACCACCTAAAACCTTAACTGCACCATGTTTGGCGGAGATTAAACCCTTTTCCACTAATTCAACTGGAGAAACAGTTGCACCATCTTCAAAGAGATTTAATTTACCAACATTGACAACAGCGTATTCTAAACGGTTAACATTTTTGAAGCCGCGTTTTGGTAAACGACGGTAAATTGGCATTTGGCCACCTTCAAAACCGAGAGCAACGCCACCACCGCTACGAGCATTTTGGCCTTTTTGTCCAGCGCCGGAAGTCTTTCCGTTGCCAGAACCAACGCCTCTACCAACGCGGTATGGAGATTTTCTGGAGCCTTCATTGGCTTTTAGTGTATTTAATTTCATTTATTACACCTCCTAAATGAGCTCGACTATTTACCACGTAACGCTTTAACTTGAGCGTATGTATGGATGGATTCTAAACCCTGATTGGTGGCTCTGATGATATTGATTGGAGCACGGCTACCATAGACTTTAGAACAGACGTTACGAACACCTGCTAATTCAAGGATAGCACGGACTGGGCCACCAGCGATGATACCAGTACCTTCAGGAGCGGGTTTTAAGAATACGGTACAAGCACCGAATTTACCAACTACTTCATGGGATAAGGTACCATTTTTTGTGATATGAAGAGTGAACATATTCTTCTTCGCAGTTTCTAAGGCTTTCTTAATAGCATCTGGGACTTCACCAGCTTTACCGGTACCAAAACCGTATTTGCCTTTTCCATCACCAATAACCACTAAGGCGGAGAATTTCATTCTACGTCCACCTTTAACAGTCTTACAGACTTTGTTAATGGCGACGACTCTTTCTTCATATTCTTTCTTTTCAGCGCGGTCATTTCTTGGACTGCGTTTATTTGGGCGTGCATCACGTCTTGGACGTCTTTCGCCTCTTTTTTCGCCTTGAGCGGCGGCTTCTGTATTTTCTGCTTTAGGAGCTTCACTAGCTTCTGGAGCAACTAATTTTTCTTCTTCTGCCATAAATTCCTCCTAGAACTTGAGACCGGCTTCTCTAGCGGCTTCCGCTAAAGAGGCAACACGGCCATGGTATACATAACCAGAACGATCGAAGACAACAGTTTCAATCTTCTTTGCTAAGGCTTTTTCTGCGATGTCTTTGCCCACTGCTGCAGCGGCAGCAATATTAGAACCATTTTCTAATTTTAAGCCATTAGAGCTAGAAGCCACTAATGTGACACCATTGACATCATCAATGATTTGCGCAGAGATGTTCTTATTAGAACGATATACGCATAATCTTGGGCAAGTTGGAGTGCCGGATATTTTGGCTCTGACACGTTTATGTCTACGGACACGAGCGACATTCTTAGATTCTTGTTTAATCATAATATTCTCCTAACCTCCTTATTTCTTACCTGCGGTAGCACGTTTACCTTCTTTTAAGGCAATGTGTTCACCCTTATATCTGATACCTTTACCTAAGTAAGGTTCAGGTCTTCTGATATTTCTAATCAGCGCAGCGGTTTGACCAACGGCTTGTTTATCGATACCAGAGACATAGATTTCGTTGTTATTAGCAACAACCTTAACTTCTAGTTTAACACCTTTTTCAGGTTTAATGGTAATGGTATGAGAGTAACCGGCGAAAATTTCAATATCTTCTCCATGCATTACCGCCTTATAACCAATACCGATCATGACTAGAGTTTTGGTATAGCCTTCGGATACACCAACGATAGCGTTGTGTAAATTAGCGCGGCTAGTACCATGGTTTTGTTTAATTTGCTTTTCATCGTTAGCACGTTTAACAGAAACGTTTGTGCCTTCGACTTCCGCGGTGATGCCTTCATTTAATAAGACATCTAATTCACCCTTAGGTCCTTTGACGTGGACATTGCGTCCATTGATATCTAGAGTAACACCAGCGGGAATAGTGATTAATTTATTACCAATTCTTGACATAAATCATCCTCCATTACCAGACGTAGGCGATAACTTCGCCACCGATACCTAATGTCTTAGCTTGGTTACCTGTCATAACACCCTTAGAGGTAGAGATGATAGAGATACCTAAGCCTTTTAAGACTGGTTGAATCTTATCAGCGCCGACGTTGACACGTAAACCTGGTTTAGAGATTTTCTTTAATCCAGAAATTACTCTTTCACCGTTCGCGGCGTATTTAAGTGTAATTGTTAATACTTTTTTAGCATCACCTTCGACTTTATAGTCAACGATGAAACCTTCTTCTTTTAAGATTTTCGCGATTTCAACTTTCATCTTGCTGGAAGGCATTTTAACGCTTTCGGCGCGAAGTTGATTGGCGTTTCTGATGCGGGTAAGCATATCCGCAATTGGATCTGTCATCATAACTAGTTATACCTCCTATTACCAAGATGATTTCTTCATGCCAGGAATTTCACCCTTGTATGCTAATTCTCTTAAGCAAACACGGCATAAATGGAATTTTGAATATACGGAGTGAGGACGTCCACAACGTTCACAACGAGTATATTCTCTAACGGCGAATTTTTGTTTTTTCGCACAGCTGACTCTTTTACTTGTTTTAGCCATAGTTTTTCGTCTTCCCTCCCTTATCTAGAAAATGGCATACCTAATAATTTAAGTAATTCGTATGCTTCTTTATCAGTCTTTGCACTGGTGACAATGACGATATCCATACCTCTGATTTTAGAAATCTTATCATATTCGATTTCTGGGAAGATGGATTGTTCCTTGACACCTAAGGTGTAATTACCTCTACCATCAAAGGCATTTGGATTGACACCTCTAAAGTCTCTAACACGTGGTAAGACGATGGAAACTAATTTATCGAAGAATTCATACATTCTTGCACCGTGTAAATCAACTTTAGCGCCGATTTCTTGTCCTTCTCTTAACTTATAGTTAGCGATGGACTTTTTGGCTTTGGTAATAACTGGTTTTTGTCCAGAGATTAAGGTCAATTCTGCGACTGCTTCTTCTAAACGTTTGGCATCTTGTAAGGCATCACCGACACCGACATTGATGACAATCTTCTTCAAAGCAGGGACTTGCATAACGGATGTGTAAGCAAATTTTTCCACTAAAGCCTTTTTGACTTCGTTTTCATATTTAGCTTTCACACGGTTTTCGACTTTTTCAGGAGCAGCTTTCTTGGCTGCGACTTTCTTTTCTTCTGCCATGATACCCTCCTTAATCTAGTTGAGTGCCACTAGCTTTAGTGACTCTAACTTTTTTACCTTTGACTTCCTTAACGGAAACTCTTGTTGCTTTTTTAGTTTTTGGATCGAGAAGCGCAACATTACTTGCATCGATTGGCGCATAGATTTCAACAATTGTTCCTTCTGGATTTTGTTGAGTTGGTTTTTTATGTTTCTTTCTTAAGTTGACACCTTCCACTACAACTTTATTGAGTTTAGGATAGACAACTTGAACCACACCAGTCTTTGTCTTGTCGCGGCCAGCGATGACAATAACTTTATCGCCTTTTTTGATATTCATATCGCTTTCCTCCTTATAAGACTTCTGGGGCTAAAGAAACAATTTTCATGAACCCTTCAACGCCTTTATCTCTTAATTCACGAGCTACTGGACCAAAGACACGAGTACCGACAGGAGCAGAATCATCGTTGATGATGACACATGCATTGTCGTCGAATCTTAAGGTTGAACCATCCGCTCTTTGAATTGGGTAAGATGTTCTAACGATAACCGCTTTAACAACATCACCCTTTTTAACTTTGCCATTTGGAATGGCATCTTTGACTGAGCATAAGACAACGTCGCCGATGGAAGCACTTCTTCTATGACTACCGCCATATAAACGGAAGACTCTAACAGATTTGGCACCAGAATTATCAGCAACCACTAAATTTGTTTCGGTTTGAATCATAATTATTCGGCCTCCTCTTTGGTTTCTTTTTCATCATCGACTACGACATTATCAATAGCCTTTTTATCGATGGAGACTAAACGGAAGCGTTTTGTCGCACTTAATGGTCTTGTTTCCATAATGGTGACGGTATCGCCAACGTTAGCTTCATTTTTTTCATCGTGAGCATAATATTTTTTCGAGTATTTCACACGTTTTCCATATTTGCTATCTTTTTTGTGGGTTTCAACAAGGACGACGATGGTTTTATCGTTCTTATTAGATACGACTACGCCTTGAATAGATCTTCTAGTATTTCTTTCCATTTATCGCTCCTCCTTATTTATTAATTCCAAGTTCTCTTTCTCTAAGAACGGTGAGACATCTTGCGATATCTTTTCTAACTCTTGCTACTTCTTCACCGTGTTCAAGAGCACCCACTGCTTTTTTACGACGAAGTTCGAAGAGTTGTTCTTTAAGTTCATATACTTTAGCGTTTAATTCGCTAGTAGATAATTCACGGATTTCGCTTAGTTTCATACTTATTTACTCTCCTTTGTAACAATTTTGCATTTAACTGGGAGTTTATAAGAGGCAAGTCTTAATGCTTCTCTAGCAGCTTCTTCAGAGACGCCACCGATTTCAAACATGACTCTGCCAGTCTTAACAACTGCCACCCACTTTTCTGGATTACCTTTACCAGAACCCATACGAGTACCGGCAGCTTTTACGGTTTTACCAATATGTGGGAAGATTCTAATCCATACTTGACCTTGACGGTTAGTATATCTAGAAAGAACAATACGAGCCGCTTCGATTTGATTAGCGGTAATCCATGCTCCTTCTTGGGCTTGAAGGCCGAATTCACCGAAATCGACTTTGTTACCCGCTTTAGAACGACCTTCATAGTAGACTCTATGTGGACGACGATATTTAACTCTTTTTGGTTGTAACATATCGGTTATTCTCCTTCCTTATTATTCTTTTTCGCACGTGCATAATCACCGCGGCAGATCCAGACTTTAACGCCGATTCTACCATAAGTTGTCGCTGCTTCCGCAACGGCGAAGTCGATATCACTACGTAATGTTTGAAGTGGGATGATGCCATCTTTATAACCTTCACTACGAGCGATTTCTGCTCCACCTAAACGACCGCTTAATAAGGTCTTACATCCTTTAGCGCCAGCTTTACGAACTCTTTGAATAGCTTTCTTTTGCACAGTTCTAAAGGAAGCACGGGCTTCTAATTGTCTAGCGATATCTTGAGCGACTAATGTAGCATCTAAGTCAGGTTGTTTGACTTCGATGACGTCTACTCTTAAGGTACCGTTTTTAATTAATTTTAATAATTTTGTCTTTAAGGCATTAATATTTGCGCCTTTTTCACCGATGACAACACCTGGACGAGAAACGTGCAATAAGATGATAACGTTTTGGCCCTTATCGGTTTTTTGTCTTTCGATTTCGACGTGAGACAAACCAGCGTCTTTTAATTCTTTGACTAAGAATTCACGAATTTTGATATCTTCATTTAAGAAGACGTTATATTGTTGATCATTAGCATACCAGCGAGAATTCCAATTACGATTCACGCCAATACGCATACCAACTGGATTTACTTTTTGACCCATATATTTCTCGTCTCCTTATCTCATTTTGACCACAACAGTGATGTTGCTGGCTCTTTTTACTAATCCAGATGCTGAACCTTTAGCACGTGGAAGATATCTTTTCATTCTGATGCCATCGTTAGCGTAGATTTCTGCGATATATAATCTAGATTCATCTAAGCCGAAGTTATTGGTGGCATTAGCGGCTGCCGATTTAATTAATTTAGCGACAGGTAAGCTGGCGGCTTTATTCAAGTTTCCAAGGATACCTAAGGCTTCTTTAACATCTTTTCCTCTAACGACATCGATTACTAATCTCACTTTACGTGGTGTGACTCTAACGTCGCGAGCGGTAGCTCTTGCTTCAGTAGGAGTTGGCTTGACAGGTTCTTCAACCTTTTTAGCTTTCTTTTCCTTCTTGGATTCTTTAACTTCTACTTCTTTAACTTCTTTTTCTTTTTTAGGAGCTGCTTTCTTAGCAGCACTTTTCTTGGTAGCTTTTTCTTCTTCCGCTACTGTGGTTTTCTTTTCTTCTGCCATAAGCCCTCCTATTTCTTCGCTGCTGCTTTATCTTCAGCATTGTTACCATGGTGACCTGAGAATGTTCTAGTTGGTGAGAATTCACCTAACTTATGTCCAACCATGTCTTCGGTAACATAAACAGTGATATGTTCTTTACCGTTATAAACCGCAAAGGTATGTCCGACAAAGATTGGATAAATTGTTGATCTTCTTGACCATGTCTTGATGATTTCTTTTTTGTTCGCGGCTTCTAAAGCTTCGACTTTTTTAAGAAGATATGCATCGACGAATGGTCCTTTTTTCAAACTTCTTGCCATTTCATTTTCCTCCTTTACGATTATTTACCTGAACTTCTACGTTTCATAATTAATTTAGTAGAAGATTTCTTTTGTTTTCTAGTCTTGACGCCTAAGGCTCTCTTTCCCCATGGCGTTCTTGGAGCATCTCTTCCAACTGGGGATTTACCTTCACCACCACCATGTGGGTGATCAACTGGGTTCATAACGGAACCACGAACTGTTGGACGAGTGCCTTCCCATCTGGTCTTACCAGCTTTACCCTTGTTGATTAAGCTGTAATCTTCATTACCAACTACACCAACAGTGGCGCGGCAAGCGGCTAATACTTTTCTTTGTTCGCCAGAAGCAAGTCTTAAGATGGTATATTTGCCTTCGGAACCGAGTACTTGAGCACTTGTTCCTGCGGCTCTTACCATTTGTCCACCTTTGCCAGGAGTCAATTCAATGTTATGAATTAATGTACCTTCTGGAATGGATTTTAATGGCATCGCATTACCTGGCTTGATATCCGCTGATTCGCCAGAGATAATTCTGTCTCCCACTTTTAATCCTTGTGGGAAGAGGATGTAACGTTTTTCACCGTCTAAATAGGCAACTAAACAGATGTAAGCATTACGGTTTGGATCATATTCAACTGTCTTTACGACGGCAGGAATATTATCCTTATTTCTTTTAAAATCGATAACACGATATTTTTGCTTATGTCCACCACCTATGTGACGGGTTGTGATAACGCCTTGGTTATTACGACCGCCTGTCTTAGACTTTTTGACTAATAAACTTTTTTCAGGAGTGGATGTGGTAATTTCGCTAAATGTCGCGTTTGTCATGTTTCTACGGCTTGGTGTCGTAGGTTTGTAATTTCTTATTGACATTTACTTTCTCCTATAATTTAGTGATAGTTTCTGAAACTATTCTTTGAATAAGTCGATTGCTTCGCCTTCTGCGATAGTAACGACTGCCTTTTTATAACCGCTGATCTTGCCATGATATCTGGTACCACGAGTGGTTGTCTTAGGCTTGACGTTAGATACTTTGACACTGGTAACTGTAACTTGATAGATTCTTTCGAATGCTAATTTGATTTCAGTCTTATTGGCGTCAGGTCTAACGACTAATGTGACTTTGTTTTCATCTTGCATCAAGGACATCGACTTTTCAGTGATGACTGGACGGATGATGACTTCTAAGTCTTTGAAGGTTGGTTTAGCAAATCCTTTCTTTGCTTCTTCCTTCTTTGCTTCTTTTTTGGCTTTCTTAGCAGGTTTTTCTGCTTTTGGAGCCTTCTCTTCTTTGCTTTCATCGGCTTTTGGAGCATCTTCTTCTGGTAAGAGGACTGTTTCCGCAACAGAATTCTTAGCGACAGAAGCGATACCGTTTTGGCAAGCCTTTAAGGTTGTGTAACCTTCAGAAACAAGAATATTTTGACCTTCAGTGTCGAGTAATCTGAAGCGGAATTCTCCCTTTTTATCCTTATATAATTCAAATTTAGGATTTTCGAGCTTATTTACTTCTTCAGCTGTTTGGTCTTCTACTCCAGCAGTGGAAGCGACCTTACGGACGGATTCGACACCAGCTTGAGCAGCTTCAAGTGTTTTGAATACTTGGGATACACCAACGTTTTGACCGTTAGTGGCTTGGAGTGCAAAGGTATAACCGGTTGCAGTTTTGTTAATAACGTATTTTGCGGCCATAATTATTTCAAAGCCTCCTCTAATTTCTTGATAGCGTTCTTAGTGATTAATAAGCCATCAGCATTGAGTAAGTCATAAACGCTTACATTGCCTGGGACTACTAATTTGACAAATCCAACATTATCAGCGGATTTAACTAAGTTGTCGCTTAATTCTTCATCAACCACTAAGAGTTTCGCGGAATCTAAGTGTAAGTTTTCTAATACTTTGACGAAGTTTTTGGTTTTAATTTCTTCAAATTTGAGTTCATCGACGACTACTAAGCATTCTTTAACTTTTAAGGATAAAGCGGATCTTAACGCGACGCGATGTTCTTCTTTATTTTGAGAAAGTTTCCAATTTTGGTTTCCAACTGGACCAAAGACGGTACCGCCTCCAACCCAGATTGGGGAACGAGATGAACCGGCACGAGCACGGCCTGTTCCTTTTTGTCTCCAAGGTTTTTTACCACCGCCACTCACTTCATGTCTGACTTTAGTTTTAGCCGTACCTTGACGAGAGTTAGCTTGATATACTTGGACAGCATCGAACATAGCTTGATTGTTTGGTTCAACACCGAATACTTTAGCATCAAGGGCGAGTTTGGAAACTTCTTCACCAGCTTGGTTATAAACCTTAACGCTTACGGATTTCTTTTCTGCCATATTTCATACTCTCCTTTCTATCATTATTTGGCTTCAGCTGCGGAGCGGTTAATGATTGCTTTTACAACTGGAGTACCTTTTTGAGTTTTAATTGGGGAGCGAACTGTTACTAAGGATTTCTTAGAACCTGGGACGCCACCTTTGATTAATAAGTAACCTTTTTCAGCATTGGATTCTACAACTACGAGATTGAGAACTGTTGCGGATTTGTTACCCATATGTCCAGACATGTGTTTTCCTGGCATAACACCGTGGTTGTAACGACCATTGTTAGCGAATGATCCTTGACCTCTATGATAACCAGAACCATGACCTTTTGGACCGATTGTGTGATGCCATCTCTTAATGGTGCCAGCATATCCTCTACCTTTGGATGTGCCGATGACATCAACGACATCTCCGGCTTTGAACATATCAGCGGTTAATAAGTCGCCGACTTTGTAGGAAGCCATTTCATCGCCTTTTAATTCACGGTGATGATATTTGCAGGCGGTTCCGGCTTTAAGGTCGATACCCTTTATTGGTTTATTGGTACGGGTTTCTTTCTTATCTTCGTAACCGACTTGAACTGCTACATAACCATCTTTTTCAACGGTTTTAACTTGTGTAACGACGTTTGGTAAGACTTCAACTACCGTAACAGCATACATTGTGCCATCATCAGCGAAGACTTGAGTCATGCCCATTTTTCTACCTAATATAGCTTTCATGGTGTCTTACCTCCTATAATTTGATGTCGATATCAACTCCTGATGGTAAGTCTAAGTTTCTTAACGCATCCATTGTTTCCTTAGTTGGATTGGTGATATCGATCAATCTCTTGTGAGTTCTAATTTCAAATTGTTCACGAGCGTCTTTGTATTTGTGAACCGCTCTTAAGATTGTGAACACTTGTTTTTCCGTTGGGAGCGGAATTGGGCCAACTACACTAGCCTTTGTGTTTTTCGCTGCGGCTACAATCTTCGCGGCACTAGCATCAAGCACTGCATGATCATAAGCTTTTAAGCGAACCCTAATCTTGGTTGTTTTTGCCATGATTTAATCTCCTTTCATGTTTATCAGGCCTTTTGTGACATTTGCTCAACACGAATTCCCCGATAGCCTTTCTTGACAACGCCTGTTGGCGTATCGGCAACCTCGCATATCAACGCGCAGTCAACGTTAATAAATATACACGTATAGAGTGTGCATGTCAATACTTTATATTTAAAATATATAAGAAATTTTTTATACCTAGAATGGACGCTAAAAATTTTGTGCAAAAAAATTATGAACAAAGTCAAATTCAGCCCTCTTGAGCATACAAATTTTTGCAAATTTTTCATTTTTTTAGGCCTATATTCGAGCCTTCAAGTTGCATCTCTAACAAGTCCTTCTAATACATCTATCGATAACGCCTCTTTGATGGCAAAAGAAAAAAATTCATGCTTGCATGAACTAAGTTTCAGAAAAATAAGTGAGTTTTGCTTATTTATCAGTCTTTTTAGCTTGCTTTTCTAGCATTTTTTCATAAGAGAATCGACATCCGCAATATTTTTGAAAATACATCCCACATTTGCGGCAAATATCGAGCTCTTCTTCATATCCGCCTTCCTTCTTAAAATCAGCATAAAGCCATTTAACATTAGGGTATTTTTTCTCTAATTCCTTGCCAATCCTATTTAAATCTTGCGAATTTTTATATCGAGAAATGGACATAACTGTCGAGCAATAATCAAAGCCATTATTAGAAGCATATTCATAAGCATAAGATAATCTCTTTTTAAAACAGACGCGACATCTTTCATGACCTTCAGGAAGATCTTTATATGGCAAGAGATCCTTTTCAAATTCTTCGTAATTATACTCTGGAGCAATAATTTTAATATTCTTTGCCTCACCAAGCAGACCTAAATACCACCTTAATTCCATCAATCTTCTTTCATATTCCTCTTCAGGATAGATATTGGAATTATCATACATAATGGTGATATCAAAATAATCTTGTAGTCTTTTAAAAGGAACAGAAAAACATGGTCCACAGCAAACATGGAGCAATATTTTCTTCTTCTTGCCATCAAAAGTAGCAAGTTCTTCTTTCATCAATTTGTGATAATTAATGATTTGATCCATAAATAAACATCGCATCCCCAAACGAGAAGAATCTATATCTTTCTGATACCGCATGCTTATAACAATCTAAGATAAATTCGCGACCAGCAAAAGCGGAAACAAGCATGATTAAAGTAGACTTAGGTAGATGGAAATTAGTGATCAAACAATCGATAGCTTTATATTGATATCCAGGTTGGATAAATATGTTAGTTGCTTCAAAAGTTTCGGTAAAAGTGCCATATTTTTGATAATTTGCTTCTAAAGTACGAGTAGAAGTCGTTCCAATTGCGATTAATCTTCTCCCCTCTTTTTTGGCCTTGTTTAATCTATTTGTGGCCTCCTTAGATATGTTATAAAATTCGCTATGCATGACATGATCTTTGGTGTCTTTGACCTTAACTGGTCTAAATGTACCAAGCCCAATATGAAGAGTGATATCCACTACTTCGACACCTTTCGCCTTAATTTTCTCAAATAATTCCTCAGTGAAATGGAAGCCTGCTGTCGGAGCGGCAGCGCTACCCTCCACTTTTGCATAAACTGTTTGATATCTATCATTTCCAGCGAGTTGTTTTTTAATATATGGGGGTAAAGGCATCTTGCCTAATTTATCTAACACTTCATAAAAGATGCCTTGATAATGGAATTTTATCAGTCTTAGCCCTTCATCTTTAACTTCTAAGCATTCTCCGACTAATTCACCTTCACCAAAATCAATTTTAGTACCAACTTTAATCGTTTTAGCGTTACCGCATAAACATTCCCAAATATCATCTTTTTCTTGATGGAGCAATAATACTTCTACATGGGCATGAGTTTCTTCTTTAACTCCGAATAATCTTGCAGGAATGACCTTGGTATTATTTCTTATTAATACATCCCCAGGTCGTAAATAATCGATGATGTCATAAAAGTGTTTATCTTCATAAGTCATCT
Organism: uncultured Bacilli bacterium; assembly: GCA_905236085.1. Lineage (GTDB taxonomy): Bacteria > Bacillota_I > Bacilli_A > RFN20 > CAG-826 > CAJOOD01. The sequence goes on along the minus strand of CAJOOD010000015.1, from coordinate 22,212 downwards.
TATCTTTATCGACCACTAAAAGACGAGAAAAGTCTCTTTTTTCCGATGGAGATTGAGCGATTAATTCTTCTGGTAAATCAAAGTCAAATAACGAAATATCCATCAAAAACCCCTTTTATCGTTAAATTTTGCATAAATTTCATTTACAAAATCTTGATATCTATCTTCTTTAATTGCTTCTCTAGCTTGCTCCATTAAGTGAATTAAAAATCTCACATTATGGAGAGATAACAATCTCTTACCATAAGTCTCATCACAGACATATAAATGTCTAAGATAAGCCTTGGTATAATCTTTACAAGCGGGACAATCGCATTCACTATCTAAAGCAGTAAAATCTTCTTTATATTTAGCATCTCTAATATTAACTCGTCCATGGCTAGTCATAAGAGCGCCGTGCCTAGCTAATCTAGTTGGTAAGACGCAGTCAAACATATCTACCCTTCTAGCAATACCTTCTAAAAGATAATCAATTGAGCCAACACCCATGAGATATCGCGGTTTATCTTGTGGAAGATATTTAACAGAATAATCCACCATTCTTAAGCACACTTCTTTTGGTTCACCAATAGATGTACCTCCAATGGAGTAGCCAGGAAAGTCCATCTTTGCTAATTCTTTAGCGCAATATTCTCTTAAATCTTGATAATCTCCACCTTGAACGATGCCAAATAAGGCTTGATCTTCTCTAGTATGAGCGTCTTTGCCTCGCTTGGCCCATCTTAAAGTTCTGTCCACAGAATTTTTAACATAATCATGATCAGCTGGATAAGGTATACATTCATCAAAAGACATGATGATATCCGCGCCAATTTGTTCTTCTAATTTAATAACGCTTTCTGGAGTATAAACCAATGTTTCACCATCTAAATGCGATTTAAAAATAACCCCTTCTTCACTTATTTGTCTTCTAGAAGCTAAAGAAAAAACTTGAAAGCCTCCTGAATCAGTAAGCATCGGTCCTTTATAATTCATGAATTTTTGTACACCACCTGCTTTTTCAACAATATCAGCGCCTGGTCTTAAAGATAGATGATAAGTATTAGCTAAAATAACTCCCGCTCCGAGGCTTTTAACTTCTTCAGGAGATAAAGTTTTAACCGTAGCTAGAGTACCAACAGGCATAAACATAGGAACTTCACAATCACCATGAGGAGTATGTAATATTCCATATCTTGCACCAGTTTGTTTATCAATATGTTTGATTTCTAAATAAAAATTTTTCATAATTCACCTTTAGATATGAAATTGTACAACAGTCTTTAATATTTCTCTATTGGTTTCATATTCATTTTTAAGTCTAGAAAGGTCTTTCTTCTTTCCTCTATTAAGAGCATAATCTGCGAATTCCTTGGTATAGAACCAATAATATATACCTCTTTTAGTAAAGGACGTTTCTTCTTTGAAGCCTCTTTTATATTCATGCAAGAGATAATATAATTTTCCGTTATATAATTTCCAATTAATAGGCTCATAATTCAAAGAGAAATTATCTTGCTTTTCATAGAATTCATTAACAAAGACATTACGGAAATAATCGTTTTCTAAATCTCTCCATAATAAAACATCAAAAACAGTCTCGCCTGGAATAAAATCCTCGACAAAAATCCCTTCTTTTTTATCAATTATGCGCATTTTAGGCATATTAATTCCCGCGGTTTTTAAGAATTTATAATCTTTAATCCACTTATCAAATTCATCGTTTTCTAGACCAATTTTTTTAAGAAAATATTCTTTATTTTTTCTTTTGACTTTATATGATCTATCACCTAATTTTTCGATGATTTTAAATTCCTTCTTCTTCGCTATAACAACATCCATAATTTTATTCCTTTACTATGCTTATAACCGCTTTTTGATTTTTGATGATTGAATCGACACTGAAAGAGAAACCTAAAGATTCTCCACTATTGAGCAATCCTTCGTTGGTGAATGATTCTTTATAATCTTCCATGGTAAATGTATCACCCTCGACAAATAAATCTTTTGTGGAGAAATATTCACCGAGTTCAAACGATGTTTCTTTTCCTTTTCTTAATAATTTATTTAATCTAAATTCACTGCAATCTAAGTCAACCGCTTGACCAGTGGTGTTAGAAGAACAAACAATATATCTATTGCCGTCTTCTATGGTATTAGTGAAATCAAGAATTCCAGTATCATAATAATTTTTTAATAATCTAGCATCGACATGCCACAATCTTATCCCGCTTTCCTTGCTACCAGTTGGATAGCCATAAGAATAAGCATAAGTAGTATCTTGCTGATTTAGATATAAAGGAGTATAGAACTCAATAATTAGATATTCATCAAATGGAGAAACCATATCATAATTATCTGGTTTTAAAACGATCATCTGCCCAGAAGTTGTTGTTGGAGATAATTCAATAGTGGTAGTATCCTTAACGACAATTGGCCTAGCCCAGCCTAATATCAATTTTGAAAATGGGTCGTGATCTCCGACATTAAAATCTTGCATGGAAAATCCACCAGCATAGCTGCCATAATTAGAATTATAATTATAATAGTCTTCTAGTCCCATGATATGACCGAATTCATGAATATAAGTATGGGAATCGATAGAAATATTTTGGTCGGAATATAAGAAACTGACAGAACCCCAGAAGAAAGCATTTGCAACTGGCGAAGATATATTAGGTCTATCTTGTGCCCAATAAGTATAGGCCCATAGATTTTCATTGTTTTCATAATGAGCGGGAGCATTATAAATTAAGGCTACTGCATCAATAAAGCCATCACCATCGCTATCAAATTTCTTGCCATCATCATTATAACGTTCTTTATACCATTCAACAGCGTCAGTTAATATATCCATGGTCCCTCGAAAATTAAGGCTGCTTTCGTATTCAGCTTCATAAAATTCAGTGACCACTCCTGACATTCTTAAAGAACCATAAGAATCTTTATAATAATAAGATGATACTGATTCCCATCCGGTTTCTTCGCTGCTACCAAAGAAAGCATCATATATTTTTTGGCGATGAATCTGTCTACTATATTTTGTATAATTTGCAAATTTAACAGGGATGACTAAAACATTAACATCCCCTCTAGTAGGCATGTAATCAACATTATAATAATAATGCCTTGATAAATCTTTATAGTTATATTCCATAGTGGCGTTATAAGCATTATTAAGAGTGTAGGGATATTTTGTTGCGTCCTCAATTAATTCTTCTTTACATTCATAAACTAATAATTCATCATCATAACTTTCTGAGGATGTGGTTGATGATGAGTAAGAGGAGGATGCTAGAGATTCAACATTATTACATCCAACGAGTGTTAATGATAGAGTCAAAATAAAAAGTGAAAATATTTTTTTCATAAATATAAATATAATTTATCCGTTTAAAAATAGCACTATATTTTTACTTTAATGTGTGCTGTTCTTTATTTAGGAATAGCACGAGTTTTTAAGTAATAGGTTAGCAAGTATCTTGTTTACAGAAATATCAACAGTGTTAATAAAATAGGTATTGAAATTTAAATTGCTTATAAAAGCAGTGTTGAAAAAATAATTTCACAACCTTATTCCTAAATAATGTGTTAAAATATCAATATGTGTAAAGTTTCTGTGGTTATTACCGCACACAATTCATCTAGATATATATCAAACGCTATTGATTCATTAACAAACCAAACATTTGATAAGGACTTCGAAATCATATTAATCGATGATTCTTCCACCGATAATTGCGAAGAATTATTGGCAAAATATGAAAAAAAGTCTGCAAAACTGACTTATAAATCAGTAAATTTTGCTTCTCCCCTATTGTCTAGATTAGAGGGTGTTAAGTTAGCAAAAGGCGATTATATTATGTTTTTAGATGCCGATGATGAATATTCTAAGAATATGATTCAAGTCATGTATGAGACTATCGTTAGGGAATCCGCAGATATTGTTAACTGTGGAATTACTTATTTAAGAAATAAAAATAGAGAAAAGAAATCCATAATATCCAAAAACGCTACTTATGATCGATTAGGGGCTTTTAAGACCTTACTTAATGATTATTCATTCCATGGATTTGTGACCACGAAGATTTATAAAGCCGATTTATTTAATTCTATAAAAATTAACTTACCTCAAGATAATTTAACTTATGAAGATTATTTCTTAAATTATTTATTGATTATGGAATGTGATAAAGTCGTTTCTATCAAAGACCAACTCTTTAGATATAACAAACGAAACAATGAGACACAGATTAAGCTAACTAGAAGAATAACCGATCAAGTCGCGGTCAATGCTTTTATTAGAAATGATTTAGAAAAAGATGATAAGAAAGAATATCTCAATTATTTCTTAAAACCAAAAATTCATTTTAGAAAATGGGCTAGCAAATTAGTGGATATATTGATGGCTAAATATGATAGCAAAGAGCAAAAGAAAGAAATCGAAGCCATAGCTAAAAAAGATTTAAAATACGTCTTTAAGAAAAAAGGCAAGCTCAATCTAGATCAAGAAAGATCATATTATAAATTGATTAAAAATAGCGAAAAATAAAAATGGATTTCCATGCAAAAATCCATTTTTTTATTTAAATTTGCAACTTTATTAGAATATTTTAAATCCTTTAAATAAAGCTTTTTCAGGACCGTGATAATAAGATGTGTTTCCTAATTCTTTAGATAAATACATATTATTAAGAACTTCAGACAATTTGCCAGATATAGATATTCCGGTAATTGGAATTTCTTTTTCACCATCAAAATATATGGCTAATCTTACTTCCCCACCAATATAATCTAGAAAAGGATCACATTGAATACCAGAGAAGGTCAAACATTCAAGATGTTTTTCTTTTTTGAGTTCTTCAATTGTCTTACTTCCACCTTTAATTTCAATAACCTCGAGATTACCAGTGACTTCATTATTGGTGTATTCCGCAAATCTTTTAGAGCCAAAGAAAGATGTAATCTTTCCATCTTTAATTAGTTCCTTATCTTTTAGTGTAGTTCCATCATTATCAAAATAAGCACTTCCAAAGACACCTTTTACTTCTCCTTTTGCGCTCAAAGATAATTTGTCACCTTGTGGATTTGATTGAATATTATCCCCTACTTTATATGGACTAGAATGTGAATATAGAGCTCGATAATTTAAAGAATATTTAGCTAAAGAGGCAATGGCTTCGTTTAATTCTTCTTTGCCTAATAAGACAGGAACATCAATTGCTTCATTAATTCTAGTCGCATAATATCTCGCTTTAGCTTCTTTTAGTTTGCTTTCCACTTCTTTTTTAATATCTTCTTTATTAAATTCCGTGAAATTTAACTGCTGATATACTTCCACAGATTCTTTATCGCCGTTCCATGTTGGAATGGTTTCCACCTTAGAAGTATAATAAGTTTCTTTCTTATTAACTCCTTTAGAATTGATGATAGATACTTCGTTTTTATAGACAAAGACCTCGGTGGCATTAAGTGCTCCACTACCTTCGTGTTCAGCTGAAAATAGTTCATCAGCAATCATATAAGCCATTTCTTTTAAAGAATAATCTTTAAAATTGCTATTAGAAACAAATTCTTGCTTATCGTTTTCATTTAATGAATATTTCCTATCATTGATAGCTAGGGCTTTTTCTTTAGCGTCTAAAATCATTTCTTTTAATTCATCTAAAGATAATGAATCATAGATTTGAAAAGTAGTAGAGCCTAGAAAATCTCCATGTTCCATATAAATGGTGATATAGGTATTTTTGGTATCAGTGCTTCTAATAGTTTCTAATTTTTCATGAACAAAGAATAATTGGAAAGATTCTTGCTTATGAACATTGATTTTATAAGCGCTGACATCTAGGGTATTTAATAATTCGATTAATTTTTTCATCATGATAATTTCACCCTCGCTTTTAAACAAGGTCCGCCATCGGAAACATGGACCCATTCCTTATAGCCTTTTCCACAGCTACCAGAGCCAATAATCTTAAAATCATCAGAAATCATCGATATCGACTTTAATAAATCTGGAACATAGCCTGACATCACGACTGGAGAGACATAATTATCAGTTAATTTACCATCGATAATTTCAATTCCATATTCGCAAACACATTGTATGGCCCAATTCTTAGGATCTTCCATGCCATTATTAGTCTCAAACAGCATATATCCATGCTTTATGGATTTAATCATATCTTCTAATTTATCATTTCCTTTTTCAATAAAGGTGTTGGTCATTCTTGTATAAGCTTTGTGGTCATGAGCTTGTCTTCTTCCATTTCCAGTTGCGTGAGCATTTAATTGCGAAGCAGAAACTAAATCACACATTCCGCCTACCAAGATACCATCTTTAATAAGTTGAGTATCTTGCGCCAAAACACCATCATCATCAAAGAAGTAAGAAGCCACAGAGAAAGTAGATGCTGCCCCATCTTTCATAGAAGTTATATTAGAAGCTACATATTTTCCCATATAATCTTTTGCTACGGCTCTATCTTTAACAAATTGGTCCATCTCTAATCCATGACCAAATGCTTCATGAGCAATAAGGCCGGTAATACTAGAATCAGTAATGACATCATAGACACCCGGAACTATCGCTTTTGCGTGGACTAAATGTTTTGCCTTTTCGATTACGGGTTTTACCTTAGTTGGCAAGTCATTGATGATGTCCTTTAATTGGTTGGAATAGACGACATCTCTTGCGGAAACCATCTTCTCACCTTCAGAATAATAGACAAAAACTATGCCATTAGCCCATGTATAATGCTGAGACATTTCTTTATGCTCGGTAACAAATATTTTATTGATATTTTGTGTCATTATTACCGCTGTTGCATTTAATAAATTTGGTTCTTCTTTTAATAATAGATCTTTAACTTCAATAACAGATTTTAATAAATCTTTTGCACTGTATTGATCAAAATCGTTTTCTCTCAAGAAATCTTTTTTAAATTCTTCATCTTTGATTTCTCTTGAAACAATCATTTTATCTTTTAATTCATCATTGATTGATAATGAATCTAATATCTTTTTAGCTAGTGCTTTCATATCACCATCAATATCATCCAAGGAATATTCAAAGAAGCCTCTACCATTACTCATCTTGATAACAAATCCAACATCATTATCACTTCCATCAGTAATATTAGAAGTTCTTTTATCCGCGGATATTCTTAATGATTTAGAATCACTGCCTAAAATAGATACGTATTTATATTCTTTTCTTAATTCTAAAACTAATTCTTTTAATAGTTTTCTTTTAGAATCTAAATATTTAGAAAATCCCATAATACCTCCTATGTTTTTTAATATTATAAATGTAAAAGTGTAAATAAAAAAGATAATTGCATTTTATTTGTATAGAACTTACTAATTTTAAGTTTTAAAAAGTCGAAATTCTTTTTTTGTTGCACTTTTTGAGCATTTATCTACAATAAATAGCAAGGATTAGAAAAATGAGCAAAAAAGAAAACAAAACAGCGATTAGGTCTAAACTGGCTATAAAAGAAAATTTATTAAGCCTCTTAGCAAATAATGAAAAAATAACAGATATATCTATAACTGAATTAGCAGAGCTATCTAAAGTTTCTAGAACCACATTTTATCGACACTATAATAATGTGATGGATGTTGCTAAAGATATAGAAAACGATGTCATTAAAACTGTAGCGGATATCTGGGATTCCGCTAAATTAGAAGAAAATGCTTTAGAAACTTTCTTATTAAATTTCAATGAAGAGATGAAGAAAAATGAAGAATTTATTTCCAAAGTGGTTAAAAATAGTCCACATCTCATATACACCAGTTTTAAAAAGAATTTATATCAAGATGTTGATAAGATTACTATTGTTAATCCAAATATAAATAAAGAGAAAGAAACTCATATAATTATCTTAATTTCCGGAATAACATCTTTATATCTAGATTATTTTGGGAAAAAATCTAAATTGTCACTTGATGAAATAAAAGATTATTCATTATCATTAATAAAAAATATAGGCTGAGCCTATATTTTTATTTTAATAATCGATGCAAACATTAATCCGCGAGAGTGCCCATTGGATCCCATGGAGGAACCACGATTGGTTCAGCTTCTAAAGCTTTTAATTCTTCACTAGAAAGATATTTCTTATCAATGACAGCTTGATAAACAAATCTATCAAACCAACTATTAGACATGACATAGAAACCCTTTTCACCAGAATCAACACCCCAAGAATTTTGAATTTTCCATTTATTTTCTTGGCCTTTTTGAACATTAACACCAACAATAACCATAGCGTGGTTCATCGCGGAAGCATGATAATCTAGCATATCAGCCTTGTCGAATTTTAAATCTAGTCCAAATGCGGATTCGTAGTCAAATAATTTATCATCCCAAGCACCTAAGGTACGGTTACCATAGAAACCTACATCGCTACCAAACCACACTAATTCGCCGTTTTCTAAGGTTTTAATACATAATTCTTTAATTCTTTCCATCGGCAAATTAAGGTGAATAACTTTATGTCCTTCTTCAACATTGCCTAATAAGCGAATGGTATATCTCTTACCATATTCTTTATCTTTTGTTGGAGCGTGAATAATAGAAACATAATCATTAATCTTATCGCCAACAAATTTATTAAAGAATCCTAAAGGAGTTTGATTGTTTAAAACGTGATATTTTCCGTCTTTATCCACATAATCAAAATTAAATTTCTTTGGAGGAACCCCAAAAGATGAACACATCAAGGTATAAACTTTATCCATGATTTCGTCTTTTAATTTATTGATTTCGTCCGTCTTATTATCGACATATAATTTGTGGACGTCCGCGGCAAATTTTCTTACCACAGAATTTAATAAAGAATCAATTTCTCTAGTATGAGATGAGGCCCAAGTTTCTTTAAAAGCTTGCTTTGGAACAATGCCATATTTTCTAACGATGTTAGTAAACATATCCCATTGTCCACCATCATTAATACCGGTTTGAAGAACAAACATCAATTCTCGATCATCGTGCTCTTTATCAATTAATTCAATCACACTATTAAGCGCATAATTAACTTTTTCTAATTTGTCATAAAAAGCAATATAGTTTTGTGATAATTCAAAATCGGTTAATTTTAATTCTTTGGCCACTATCTCTCTTAAGACATTTAAGGCCGCAAAAATCCAGCATCTTCCTGATTGTTTTTGGTTGGTGATAGGTAATACTTTATTTTCAATAGAGAATTTTTGTTCAATATTGTTTTCTTCTTCTAAGACATGCAAGACATCGCTATAAGCAGCGTTGCTTAAAGCATGACGTAGGACAGTATTTTTATCATCCTTAAGATATTTTTTATTTAGTTTTTCTAATCTTTCTAATTCTACATTTGTTTTGTTAAGCATAATTAACCTCCTAAGTTAGTATAGTATAACCTAGAGACTACTTTTAATAAAGTAATATGCTTAATTTTCTACTGGAATAAATGATTTAAGTTTGTCGATTAATAGCAAATTAGGAACATCTTGGAAATTATCATTCATGCCCGAAGCTCTAGAGAAATTAACATCATTAATAGCGATAAGGTTTTTAAAATCTTCCATTACCACTTTTTGATTGATAATGATGGTTTCAGAAAACATATTCTCATAATGTCTCACCACGTTAATCAAAGCGTTAGCTTTATAATAGTCGTATATGGTTTTGGCAATTGAGGGGTTTAAATTATCAAAATCAAAGATAATTCCATGGAAATTATAAGATACTATTTTCGTATTTTTGTTTTTATAGAAATCATCTTTACTCTTAAATAATCTTCTAGATATCGCATAATTAATAATGTCATCATACAAATAGTTAACAACATCCTTAATAACCTTGTTTTGCTTATATTCGGCGTTATATGGTATACCTTTGATTTCCTTAACTATATTCTCATACAATTTTAATGATAGATTAGGTAAGACACTCGTATTTTTAATGCTTATTCTATTCTTATTGATTTTAAAACCAAATCTATCTTTAATTAAACTTTTAATGGTGTAAGAAATGCTCTTTGTATCATCTAAATCCACTTTAATTCCTTCATATTTAATCCTATTTGCGCCAGGATTTAATATGTAATTAAATAGCAAATCGCCATTATTTTTCGAGAAATAGAACCAATAATCATTTATTTTATTATTGATATCTTGCTCATAACAATAGCCATAATTATCAGTGTTATTATATCTAATGAATCGATAATTTAGATTATTAATATCATCATTTAATTGATCGATAAGATATCTTTCTTTATATGTTAATTCGTCATAGAAAAGATTATCACCATCATTATAATTCACCACATTATTACTGATAACTTTAACAGGATTCATTTGAGCGATTAAATCATCATAATCATTGATAGCTCTATTGATGATGCTTACTAATTTTGCTTTGGCTATATTGTTATTTAAAAGCCAATCTAAGGAATAAATGCGATGATATTTCCATCCTAATCTTCCTAAGATGTTTTCTCTTAGTCGCTCTCTATCTCTTGTATTCTTATTTTTGTGATAATTTTCACCATCACATTCAATAGCTAAAACATAATTATTGTATTTTGGATGTTTGACACATAAATCGATACGATAATCAGAATATCCAACCTTAGTATCAACATCATAATTTAAAGATTTAATATATTTTTTAATATCTTCTTCTAAGGCAAAAGTTATGTTATTTTCTCTAGTCATACTAGAGGTAATGTTAACACCCTTTTCTGCAGCTTCTAAATATGATTTTAATAAAGAGGCTCCTAAAGAATTTGTTTTAGATAAATCTATATCCATCCCACGAATCGAAGAAACAACTTTAACATTATATTTCGCTCTTGTAATAGCGACATTTAATCTTCTTTCTCCGCCTTTTCTATTCAATGGACCGAAATTGTGTTTTAATATTCCATTATTATCTTTAGCGTAGCCAATAGAAAATATTATGGTATCCCTTTCATCCCCTTGCACAGTTTCTAAATTCTTAATAAAGAAAGGCTCTTTTATTTCCTGATTAAAATATGGAGCATAGCGATCATCTATCTTCCTTTTTACGTCCAATAAGTCCTCGATTAATTGCTGTTGGGAAATAGAAAAGGCCACCACTCCTAGAGATCTTTCGGGATGATTTTTATAATGCTCATAAATCATATCCACTACTTTTAAGCCTTCTTCATAATTAATTCTATTTATAAATGTTCCGTTACTAACATATTCAAAATCCAAGCCAAAATCGGAATTATTTATTAAAGATGATGGAAAAGTGATTAATTTATCATCGTAGAAATGATGATTAGAAAAAGTGATCAATGATTCATTTCTACTTCTATAATGCCAATTTAAAGATGAATCAGGTAAGACTGCGGTGGCTAAATCTAATATCGATTCATAATCATTTATATTTTCTTCTTCCTCGTCTAAATATTCATCGTCATAAACAATATTAGATGTCTGGAAGAAATTAGATGGTGGCATTTGCTTAGAGTCGCCAGAGACAATTATTTGTTTGCTTCTTGCAATGGATCCAATAGCGTCCCAAGGGAAAATTTGTGAAGCTTCATCAAAGATGAGAACATCAAATAAATTCTCGTCGTATTCTAAATAAGTTGCAACACTTAAAGGTGACATCAATAAACAAGGCTTAATATATCTAATCGCATTAGAAGCTTCTTTAAATAATGTTCTAATCGGTTTTATCTGTCTTTTCTTATTGGCTTCATGTTCAATTAAAGAGAATTCCTTAATTATAGCGCGATTAGAAGCCTCATTTTTATTAGATTTATCTAAGACTTTTTTAAACAATTCCGCCTTGATTTCTTTTTGATTTAAATCGAATAATTCCGTATCTAATTTCTTATATGCTTCATGGATATTATTCAGTTTATCATCATCAAAACCCCGCAAATCGGCGCTGGTTAGATAGATATTTTTAAAATGTTCCTTATAAAAGATATAGGAAAAAGCATCTAATAATTCACTTTTCTTGACTCCGTTATTAATCGCAGTTTTATAAAAATCTAAGATGCCTAATTTTTCAAATTCTTGCATGTATAAATAGAATCTAGAGTAATCATCAACTTCACCTTCATGTTTGATTAAATTATAAACATAAGGAACTACTTCATCTATTAAGCCATTTTTGAAATTAATAATTGACACTTCAAAATAATTATAAAGTCTTTCATGCTTATCTTTATCATTCATAGTGTTAAGTATGATATCAATATATTTATTTAATTCTTGATAATGCGAATAATCATATTTTTCTAAATAATTAATATCAGCGTCATAATTATTAGATATATCAGTTAATAGATCTAATACACGTTTAATCTCCTCTAAGGAGTATTTTTCAAAGTTGAGATTATTATCTTTTAAGAAATCTAAATCTTGATAAGCTAGATCTAATACACATTTATCACTCAAGAATAAATAGACCTTAGAAATTAAATCTTTCACGGATTCATAATTTAATTTGTTGTCTTTGTTTCTAAGAGACATCTTAATCATTTTCATGTCTTTGCGATAAGATGAATTAAAGAAACGGAAATGAGTTTTATATTTATTATGAAAATCATTATTTAATCTTTCGATGTCTAATAAATAGATATCATCATAATAAAGGCTTTCGATATGGGCTCTGGTTTCTAAGCATCTTTTTAAGTGAAAATATATTATTTCTAAGGTTTTTTTATAGAAATTGAGCCTTTCCTTGCGGTAAATATCCTTAGCTATAAATGGCATTTTTTTAATGGTTTTTAATAACTCAAGACTCTTATCAATTTTATTATAGGTAGATAAATCAATATCTAAAAATGTATTAATCTTGTCTTTGAAGAATTTTAAAGTATTAACAAAATAATAATATTCCTTAATCTTGATAATGATATTATCTTCAAATAAGGTATTATGCTTATCGCCTTTAAAACCATACCATGCATAATTCCAATAATCATCTCTAACCTTAGTGGGATAATTAGCAAAATTATGTAAAGCATCAAGACGCGCCTTTAAATCATTATTAGTTAAAGATAATAATTTTTTATCTTCATAATTATCAAGATGAATTTTCGATTCATACATCTTAGATATTAAGGAATAAACATCCATCTCTAATTTAGGGATATATCTATGTATAGCTTTATCATAATTATCTAATTCTTCCTTATTAGTTAATAAAGCTTCTAATTTCTTTTCTCTATTTGAAGAAATATATTTCGCAGCTTTATATGAGCGATATAATTCATAAACAAAATTCTTTTTATTCTCCTTATCGCTATGAATTTTCATGATAAAGTCATCTAATTTGGCTTTTTTTAAATTACTATAAACAATATTTAAAGCGGCGAGTTTTTCTGATACGAACAATACTCTTTTTCCTTGATATATCATCTCAGAAATAATATTAGTAATAGTTTGTGATTTCCCAGTTCCTGGAGGGCCTTGAATGACAAAAGAATCACCATTTTTGGCTTTGGCTATAGCTTCTAGTTGTGATGAATCAGCATCGACTACATTGTGTAAAGAGGTAACATCTAAAGAATTTTTAAAGAAATCTTTTCCATTAAATTCATTATTAAATATTATCCCACTTTCTCCGTTATATAAGGCTCTTATTAAAGAAGATGATTCCATCTTATTTTCATTTTCTTTTAAGTCTTGATACATGGTTAATTTTTCAAATGAGAATACACCTAAATATATCTCATTTAAAAGACTCCAGTTTTTCATTTTAATTATGCGATTAATTTTATTGATATATGAGATATTATCATCTTTATCATTATCATATTCAGGTAAATCAAGAGAATATGATAATTGTAATTTAGCTTTTAAAACTGGGTTGACTATCACCTCGTCTGAGACCATTCTTAAATAATATTTTTGTAGATTCTTATCGTAGGATAAATTAACAGGAATTAATAAAAGAGGGGACTTTAGAGGGGTTTTTGGATTATCAATATCCTCCCAAACCATAAAATTTAAAGCGAGATATAAGATATTAATTCCTCTTTCTAATAAAGCAGAATCATTAAATTTCTTTAGATTCTTTAAGATATATAATAATTTCTCATGCTTCTTATAGGCGCTGATATCGTATTTATTTAATTTCTCATGATAATTTGCTAGATAAGTTTGACTATAATCATGATTAGGATCTTCATTTATCTCTAATTGTGAGACTTTAAAATATAAAGCTTTATTAGAGGTAATCCATGAGAAAATATTATCGATATTAGGATCGATTATTTTAATAAATCTAAGCTTTTGCTCTTTGAAATTTAATAATTTATTTCTTAAGCCTAAATCTAATAAATTGGATGATAATCTCTTAAATAAATTTCCCATTGTCTTTCCTTATATTTTTACTGTGTAAGTGTTTAAATGTTTATTAAATACATATTCTAATTTCATAGATTGATATGATGTAAGTTTGATGCGTGTAAATATTCTAGTAAAATAATCTTTTTCATCATTGCTCAATAATCTAAACCTAACAACATCTCTACTTTTAAAAGCGTTATTTATATAATCCACCGCTTTAGATAAAGAATTAAAAGCGATATGATTCATGTAATAATAATTCAGTTTATTATCGATACACGGCATCATCTTAAAATCTTTTGTAGGAGTATGAGTCTTATAAATGTCGCTATCGGAGATTAGAAAATAATCATATGATACAAGAGAGAATTGATAATTATTTAAATCATTTGTGAGATCTAAATGATACCAATTATCATTGATATTAACGACATTCCAGGCATGTCCTTCTTCTCCATCATCCTTTTTTAATGTTCCATAGGCGATATAACATTTGATTTTTAAATAATCACATATCAGTTTTACTGACATAGCCACCCCTTGACAAACACCTCTATTTTTAAGAAGTGGTCCAAGGATATTAAAAGCGTTTTCTTCTTCTAAATCATAAGTGACATGGTTGCAGAAATAATCATGAATATATTTTAATTTGTCATAATCACTAGATAACATCTTTAAGAATTTAAAATTATTAATAACAGAGGCAATTATTTCTTGTTCATATTTCTTTATATCTTCAATAGAAAAATAATAATCAAGTTCCACCTTTAACATATTTCCCAAGAACATATATGACATGGCGTTACTTTGTTCATATATTTCAGCATGATCGAAGAACAAAGCATCTCTTGCTCGAAGAAGATTTTCTTCTTTGATATTCCCTGTGACTATAAAAGTATTTTTCTTCTCTTTTAAAGTTGAGAGATATTGGTTATATATCTTCTTTTCAATCGAATTCAGTTGGGAATAATAAAAGGTAAACATTTTAATTTTCCTTCTTAGCTAGATATTCTTTGATAAATTGAGAGATATCTTTATTGATAACAAAGGCTATAGAACAATCATCGCCTGAACCTGTTTCGGTGATATATGATAATGATTCTAATAGTTCCTTAATCTTATCTTCGTAACTCTTATCTTCTTTTAGATATAAATCGACCACTTTAGCGCAGTAAGTATAAAAATATTGCTCGTTTTCAAAAGAATTAATTATTCCATCGCTAGAAATTAATACGGCATCTGGAGTATTTTCTTTATCGAAGAATTTGTAATTAAATTTCTTTAAGGCATCTTCAGAACACAATGAAGATGTTAGATTGAATTTTAAATTGTTATCAATGATAGATTCATCTTCATATATTTTCTCATCTTTGATAAATAAGACATTGCCATCCCCTAATTTCAGAACCAAAGAGAAATCCTTAAAACGGATATACATGAGAAATGTTGCTCCATAAGCTTTTAAATTATTAATGTCTCCATTTATATAATCATTATCTTTATTAATAGAAGCCTTATCTTCATCAGTTAACAAAAGATATTTCTCATCATTAACATAAGGATGATTTTTAACATGCTCTATGCATTTTTTGTTCCATAAAATGATTATTTGTGAGGCGATATAATTTAGAAAATTATCGTCATATCCCCCATATTTTTTGAGATTTTTTAAAATTTTATGGTAATTTCTTGATATTTTCTCAGCGACTTCTTTTGCGCATTCAATAGCGAATTTAGAACCTAATTCGCTACGAAAATGTTTCTTAGAACCATGTCCATCGCTAACCGCAGATAGAGCGTATTTTCTCGTTCTTTCTTCGACAAGAGAAATAGATGCATCTTGGCAGACAGTTTTATTTCTAACATGTGAGGCACCGATAAATGATGCATTACCGGTTACAAAATACATCTTTGAGACAAACATGTTCTTTCTCCTAGTCGTCAATTAAATCGTCGATTGATTTAACTTCTTCATTAATTTGATCAACCGCGTCTTGATTAAATGTTCCTTGATTATTATCTTCTTTATTAGTTTCTCCTAATGGAATAGTAGATGAAACTGAATCAGACACAATCGCGGTAACGACACGGATATAATCACCTAAGCGACAAGCATTTTCATCAGAAATGAGGTGAATACATTCATTGTTACCCACTAATTCTTCAAATACTGACATTCCTTCGCTTAAATCATCACCACAAGCTAAACAATATTTAAAAGCATCTTTATACCAATGATTTTTTTGTAATTTAGCTAAGGCTGGTTTATATGAACCAGTTGGAAGTCCATCAGTAATAAAGATAACACCCGCAGTTAAAGCACCTGCGGAATCATCGTGAAATCCTCCGTTTTTGGTTCTATGCATTTTTTCATTTAAGAAATTACATGCTTCGCCTAATTCGGTTAATCCATTCGCGGTTAAATCTTTCCAGTGTTTTTTCAAATCTTCTGGTTTTTCTGGATTTTTAGTTACCCATCTAGCGTGACTATCAAAGGCTAATAAAGCCACTTCTATCTCCGCTTCTGGATTAGAGTCATTTAGATCTTGAATACTTGATAATACTTGAGGTATGGAATAATTAACCTGAGAAATCTTGGTTCCATCCATGCTTCCTGATGTATCAATGACTAAATAGATTAGGCATTGTCTTTTTTGTGTACCTGGTACTAACATAATTCATGCTCCTTATTTTATGGTAAATTTTTTATTATTAATCGTGACATATTGTCCGCGAATTAATGGCAGATTCTTATCAGGAGAGATTTCTTTGTCTTCTCCTTGATAATTTAATATCCATGTATCTCTTGATAAATTCTTTAATATTTTAATATTTGGATTCTTTTTAGAGGCTGTGACTTCCCCTAAGACGTCTAAGGATGAATTAGAGAATAAACGCGAATTGTCCACTTGCCAACGGTATAATTTCCTTCCAAATTCTCCATATAGATGCTCATTTTCATTCGCATATAGCATTGTGGGTCTAGTAAAGGTCTTCTTGCATTCTTCACATTGACAAACATCTTGAGATAAATCTTTAACAAACATCTCTTCCTTACAATATGGACATTTGATGATATCGCTTTCTAATCTCGTTAAGATAAATAGCCATTCATCTTCTTGAAGTCTAGCGTTCTCATTTTTTAAACCTTGAGTATATTCTTTTAAGAATGCTTGCTTAAGATAATCAGGATATTTAGGATACAAAGATATCAACGCACGATGTATACCTCTAACCGGACCATTAGAATGATCGTTTGGATTACAAATATAAACCGGATTTTCTCCAAAATATTTGATATTTACCGATTCAGATGGTATTTCGCTTCGATAAGCTTTCCCATCAAATGGCCTAGTTAAGAAGAACATGGTAAATAAGATAACCGATAAAGAGAATTGATCTGATCTTCGATTGGGTAATTTTTGACCTAAAGCAATCTCTGGGGCCATATATTGATATTTACCTAAGATAAATGCTTCTTTATTATTTGGTCCAATGTTATCGCAGTCACAAATTTTAATATCGCCATTATCTTGATTGATGTATAAACTGCCATCATTGAAGTCTTGGAAACTTAAGCCGTTGATGAATAACTTTCTTAATGTATCAACGACATTTATCGATGCCTTGGTGACAATAGAAAAGAAATAATTTGCTTTTAATTTGCTGGGATTTGCAAGGATTTTCATAAAAGAGGTATAATTTGCAGGGATTAATTCCATTAAATAACCATAAGTTCCATCATCAAATGTTTCGGTTAATCTTAAAGGCCAAATAAAGTTTGGACTAACAGTCTGTCTAGAAACATTATCCGCTAGATTTAAATAGAACTTTTTATCTTTATGTCTAGCTTTAAGGTTTTTAAGAAATGAAGATTTATACATTTTTAAAGCATAAAAATCATTATTATATTTAACTTTATAAACTACACCTTGTTTGCCGCTTCCTAATTCCTCCACGACAGTGGCCTTGCTAGAATCAGTGAAGACGACATTTTCTCCTTTTTTAAAAATCATAAATAATCCCTCACAAATTAATTATCTTTCTAATTCTTCTATTTTTGCTTTGGCAGCGTTGCGGCTTACTTCAAACGGAATGCCGTTACGACGAACACATTCTCTTAAGAAGATATTAACCGCGGAAGTTAGATTAAGACCTAAGTCCTTAAATAATTCTTCGGCTTCTTCCTTGATATCTGCGTCCACTCTAACGGTGAAATTAACTGTTTTAGCCATATATTCCCTCCTCGCAATTTTTCTTATTGCACTTATATTGTATTGCTTTATATGTGCAATTGTAAAGATAAAAATATGAAAAAACTCTCCACACATTTCGCATGGAGAGTAATTCGATTTATCTATTCTTCGTATTCGGCAACCGCCATCTCTTTAATAGAGACGTCCTTACCGGTTAATAGATAGGTTTTTTCACTTCGACAATAAGGGCAGATTTTTCCATACCTTACTGTTTCATATGTTTGTTCGCAGTCTTGGCAATACGTTTTTGCCTGAATGATAATCATATCTAACTTCGCACCTTGCATATGTTCAGTCTTTTCCACGGCCCATTTCCAACAATCTTTGAAATAGTCAGGAACTATCGTGGATACTTCGCCTACTTCTAAGGTTACCGATTCCACTCTTTTAACCTTATTTTCAGTAGCGACCTTTTCTACTTGGTCAATGATATGAAATATAATACCTAATTCGTGCATTATCTCTTATCGACAAATTCGACCGCATTACCTGTATGTTTGAGATTATCTTTATTTGGATCAGCCTTTCTAGCTTTTAAGAAGGCTTTACGTTTCGCTCTCATCATACGGGCTTCTTTAGAACCGGAATGTCCTAAAATCTTGAAGGCTCTTGGTAAAGCATAAGCGGCTAAACCAGTAATCTTCTTTTCTGCTACACGGTAATTGGTATTTTGTGGGTGATCTCTAACTAAATGAATAGCGTCGAATTCACATCTAGTGGTACATAATCCACATCCGATACATCTATTATTATCGACATATGAAGCACCACAAGATAGACATCTATTAGTTTCTTTTCTAACTTGTTCTTCGCTGAATGTTAAGTGAGCATCCTTGAATGATTTCTTATAATCAATAGTTTCATCCATACCAACTTCATTTCTACCAGAGACATCATATCCATCTGGAGTCCTGAAATTATTCTTATCTAATTCTAAGAAATATCTCTTATCTCTACCAATGGTCAAATGAGCTTCAGTAGCATGTCTAATTAATGATTCAGCAGCTTCATGACCAGCGGCGATAGCGTCGATGACAAATTTTGGTCCACTATAGACATCACCACCAACGAAGATATCTGGATCAGCGGTTTGATATGTAACTTTATCAGCGATTGGATAATTTCCGTGCCAGAATGTTACACCAGTACCATCTAATAAGTGGCCCCATTCAATAGCTTGTCCGATAGCAAAGACGATGTGTTTACAAGCGACTTCGATGGTATCATTTTCATCATATTTAGGTGAGAATTTACCAGTTTCTGGATCGATTGTGGATAGACATTTCTTTAAGATGATGCCCTTAACATTTCCTTTTTCATCAACAAGAACTTCTTTTGGTCCCCAAGATGGATTGACTTTAATGCCTTCTTCTTCCGCTTCTTTAACTTCTTCATCAGTTGCAGGCATAGTAGCTCTAGTTTCTAAGCAGAACATAGAAACAGATGCGGCATTAAATCTTTGTGCGGTTCTAGCGCAGTCGATAGCGACATTACCGCCACCAATAACTACGACATCACCGTCTAATTTTTGATTTTGATTTTCATAAGCGCCTTTTAAGAATTCAACAGCGATAGATGTTCCTTTGGCGGTGTCATTAGCAACACCAGGTCTTCTACCACCTTGACATCCGATAGCGATATAGAAGGTCTTATAACCTTGTTCTTTAAGTTGAGCGATAGTGATATCTTTACCAACTTCCACGCCTAATTTAATTTCAGCGCCTAATTCTTTAATGATTTCGATTTCAGCATCGATGACATCTTTTTCTAATTTATAAGTTGGAATACCATATGTCATCATGCCACCAGCTTTAGCATTCTTTTCGAATACTGTTGGATGGAAGCCTCTTTCCGCTAAATAGTAGGCAGCGGATAAGCCAGCAGGACCAGCACCAATAATAGCGATCTTTTGTTCAAATTCGCCATGAACTTTTGCTATTCTCTTCTTTGGAACATAGCGATGTTCTTGCTTGATTTCGCGGTCCGCTAAGAATTTCTTAACTGCATCGATAGAGACTGCTTCATCAACAACACCTCTAGTACAAGCGGCTTCACAACGTTTGTTACAAATACGACCACAAACGGCTGGGAATGGGTTTTCACGTTTAATTAAGGCTAAGGCTTCTTCATAACGGCCTTCATGTGCCATCTTTAAATAACCTTGAACAGGTACATGAGCTGGACATGCAGTCTTACATGGAGCGGTACCACTTGGATATGTATTAACACGAATGGTGTCACGATAATTTTCATCCCAAGCATATTTGCCCCATCTGATTTTATCTGGTAAGACTTGATGTGGATATTCTTGTGTAGAACCATCCGCTAAGCATAATTTTTGACCTAATTTAACCGCACCGGCTGGACATACTTCAACACATCTACCACAAGCGACACATTTTTCTTTATCGACATGAGCGGTAAAGGAGGAACGTTCCATATTTGGAGTGTTATATAATAAGTCAGTTCTTAAAGCATTACAGATTTTAACGTTACAGTTACAAATATCGAAAATCTTATTTTCACCATCGATATTAGTGGTTTGGTGAACGTAACCATTTTCTTCAGCTTTCTTCATGATATGAAGAGCTTCTTCTTTGGTGATATAGTGAGCACGTTTTGTTTCCACGGTGTAATCAGCCATATCGCCTAATTGGACACACCAATCATCAATATCATCATCACAAGCTTCACCTAACACCGCTCTAGAAGCACGGCATGAACATATACCTGCAGAAATATGTCCATCATATTTATCTAACCAGTAAGAAATTCTTTCTAGGTCGATGGTTTCTTTATTCATATCTACGGCTTCTTGAACAGGGATGACGTGCATACCAATACCATCTCCTCCTGGAGGAACCATTGAGGTGATATTTTCAAGTGGTAAGAAAGTCATTCTTTCAAAGAAAGAGGTGACGGCAGGATTTTTGTTAATTCTTCCGATAGAGGAATTCATTAATTCCGCACTTCCTGGGACGTAGAATGGTAATTTATATCTTCTTACTTTAGGTTTTGCGGCCTTTTCTTCGTTGAATTTCTTAATAAATTCTTCATCATTTCTCTTGTCGTATGGGACATATTCATCACCATAATCGTATTCCAAGATACCGATGTAGGCCATTTGATCTAATAATTCTTGTAGATGAGCAGGTTCCACTTCCTTATTCATCTGAATGAGTTCTTCGACTGTATATGGATGTCTTAATTTCATCTTTAAGCCGATATCACACATTTCTTCAGTTAGGACTTCTCTAAGTCCCCAATATTCTGGGTCATTAGAATTAACGCCACGTAATTTAGTGACTACGTTGTCAGTAATTTTTCCACCAAGCTTAATAAATTTCTTATTAGCATTAGCTTCGCCTTGGTATTTAGAAATTACTTTACTATTTTGTTCAGGCATACTTATTCTCCTTGTGCGTCGCACTTCTCATAGTATTATACTTTAAAATGCACTTTCAAACAAAGTAATAAATTACTTTCAGAACATAAATCGAACTTTTGTTCGTTTTCTACTTTATTTTAAATAAAGCCAATCCCACTACTTTGGAGTTATTTAGGTATGAACATGCTTCAAATAATATATCTTTGCCATATATTGACTTATCAATGGTGACATCGATATGGCCAACGTTATTGGCGTCTATTT
>CAJOOD010000014.1 GCA_905236085.1 uncultured Bacilli bacterium | reverse complement strand
GGAGTGGATGTTAGATTAAATTATGATTTCTTTAATCATCGTGAAGAATTAGAGAAATTAGCAAAAAATATCATTTTCACCGGTCAAATTGATAAATATTTTGATTATTGTTATGGGCCATTACAATATCGAAGTGTGAGATTTGAAACCGAGACATTAGATATAGAAAATTATCAAGGTGTTGCCGTGGTGAATTATACGGAATATGAAGTTCCATATACTCGTATTATTGAACATAAACATTTTGAATATAAAAAAGATGGTAAGACCATCATCTCTAAAGAATATTCTTCTCAATGGAATCTAAATGAAGAGCCATATTATCCAATTAATGATGAGACTAATAACGCTCTATATGAGAAATATAAAGCCCTCGCTGATAAATTAGATAATGTTCATTTCGGTGGTCGATTAGGACAATATAAATATTTCGATATGCATGTCATTATTAAACAAGCATTGGATTATATTAAAACCATCAAATAATTGATATTTCTATCAAATTAACTGATTTTTGCAAAGAAATTGTGTTTTTATAACCCTAGAAATAATTATCGATATAATAATATTCATCATACATATCGATAACTTCTTTGGTAGGGAATTCAAATTTATGATAAAGCATATTTAATACTTCATCAGGTACCCATTTATCTTTTGATCTATCTTTGTTGGTTTTTCTAACTGTTTCAAAATCTTTATATAAGACCACTAAAACTTTAGAGTCATAATCTTTTCCTAATATGGCATATTTTTCTCTTAAAGAATTTAAATCGATAACCGCATCTAATATGACATCGACATCCTTATCGCTATGAGCGTATTCAACGAGTCGCTTTTCAAATAATTCCCAAACTTCTTTTTGTCTAGAAAAGTCTTGATATTGGCCAGTTAATTCATATCTAATCGCATCACTAGAAATAATAACAGTATGTGGGTGAGACATCTGATATTTTTTGGCCCAAGTGGATTTTCCCGCGCCCGGTACAGCGGATAAAACAATTAATTTGCGCATATACGTATATAATATTAATAAATTAAAAAGGATAACTTCAAGATAAATTCCATAATTAATTGTTTTACTTTATCTCGCGTTTAAATCATAATATTAGGGTATGAAAGCAAGTATTATTATTCCTTGCTATAACGAAGAAAAAGATATTAAAAGAAATGTTATAGAAAAGGTCCTACCATTTTTAAAATCTAGCAACATTGATTATGAATTAATTCTAGTCAATGATGGCTCTAAAGATAATACCGAAAAAGAGATTAATTCTATCGAAGGTGTTGTCCCTGTTTCCTACACCCCTAATAGAGGTAAGGGTGGAGCAGTTGCCGAAGGCATTAGAAGAGCCAGCGGCGATTATGTTTTATTTATGGACGCGGATTTAAGCACGGATTTAAAAGACATTATTACCGTTAATAATCTCATAGATAAATATGATATGGTTATTGGCTCTAGACATGATAAGGATTCTAAATTACCTCAAAAGCAACCATTAATAAGACAATTTATCGGTTGGTGCTGTCGCTTATTAGTTAATATGAAATTCCATTTCCATTTAAAGGATACTCAATGTGGATTTAAGGCTATTAAATCTGATTGGGCTAAATTTATGGTGGAAAGACAAATTGTCAATGATTTCGCTTTTGATGTAGAATATTTATATATCGCTAAATTAAATGGATTATCTATTAAATCTATAGGTGTGACTTGGAAAGATGATCGAGGCTCGACAGTTAGAGTGGGTTCATCAAGCAAGAAATTCCTCAAAGATATGTCTAAAATTAAGAAGAATAAGAAAAACTATATTAAAAATTAAGGAGGTACGTATGGTTAAGAAATTTCATTTCATTCCCTTATTCGCTATTCCAATTATTGGTTTAATTCTCGGCTCTTTTTTCGATTTTCAAATCAACAGTGCTTTGTTTGACCGTTATAATGGCTTTGGTATCTTTATGGCGGCTTTTGGTGAATTACCTGTTTATGCCTTTACTGGTGTATTAGCCTATGGCTTTATTTATCTATGTAAGACCTATGATAAGATTTGGCAAAGAATCCTTCTTTATATCTTAGCTCTTGCCTCTGTTGGTGTTGGTTTATATTACCAAGGCGAACATATCGTTTCTGTTAACGCTTATAATAACAAATCATTATTATGGTTAGGCTTATTAATCGCCGCGGTCATTATCGGGCTTGGCGCTCTCGCAGGACATTTCTTATTTAAGAACACTGATCAATCACCTAAGAACATTTTATTTATCTTAATCTCTATTGTCGTAGTCATCGGTTTTGCAGTACTTGTTACTCAAGTGGTTAAGGCTATCATGTCTCGTCCAAGATTTAGATTTATTATTGATTACACTGATGATGCAAAATTCTATTTCTGCAATTGGTGGCAAAGTGGTAAGAGCACAAAGGAAGCCTTTGTTAATAAAGAAATGTTAGATGGTGTCATTATTACTAAAGAAGAATTTGTTTCATTCCCATCTGGACATATCTCTAATACCGCTTCATTTATCGCTATCGCTGCCTATTTACCATTATTAAATAGCAAGATTAGAATCAAACAAGAAATCTTATTCTATATCGCTTTTGCTTGGGTTATCTTATTAGCTTATACTCGTATGAGAGTCGGCGCTCATTTCTTAAGTGATGTATCTATGGGCTTATTGATTAACGCAGTTGGTTTCTTTGTGGTAGATTTCATCTTAACTAGAAAAACCAATCTCGTTCCTAATAAAGAAATAGCAGCGGAATAATATTAAACACCGCAAATTTGGCTTAATTTATCAGAATTTAGGAACTGTTAAGTTTACTGTGTGATGGCTCTTAGGTGTAATCCTAGGAGCCATTTCTTATTCATTTTCTTTGCCAGCTTTCTTGCTAAGAAAGCCTTATTTTAAAGTCTTAGAATACCTTAAAATGAGTAACATTCTCTTACGAAATCTTTCGAAATTGTTAT
>CAJOOD010000013.1 GCA_905236085.1 uncultured Bacilli bacterium | reverse complement strand
TATTTAAAAATGATTACCATGATTTTGAACATTATTTAAACAATCTAGATTTGAAATATGATGATGGCAAACATGTACCTGATTCCACATTCTTTGCCTTAGATACTGAAAGAAATATATTTGTTGGCGCGGTTAATATTAGACATTATTTAAACGATAAGTTATTGCACGATGGTGGTCATATTGGTGATGGAATTAGACCATCTGAAAGAAGAAAAGGCTTTGGAACAGAAATGATAAAACTGGCCTTAATTGAATGCAAAAAGCTTGGAATTGATAAGGTTTTAATGGTTTGCGATAAAGATAATATTGCATCAAGAAAGACCATAATTAATAATCGTGGCGTTCTAGAAAATGAGATAATTGAAAATGATGGAAATATCATCCAAAGATATTGGATAGATTTAAATTAATTTATTTATTTGCAGTAATATTTCTAGCAATATAAACGCCAGAAGCTCCAGCTTGGGCTAGACCTCTAGTAATACCGGCGCCATCGCCTCCGACATATAGATTCTTGATATCTTTTAATTCTAATGTCTTTTTAATATCTGGGTGGGCGCTATAATATTTAGCTTCGACACCATAAAGTAATGTATGTTCAGTAGCGATACCAGGAGTGATATGGTCTAAGACTTGAATCATTTCAACAATCGCCGCCATAGTCTTATATGGTAAGCATAAAGCTAAATCACCAGGAACAGCTTCTTTTAATGTTGGTTTAATAAATCCTTCATCAATCCTTTTTTGTGTTGATCTACGGTTCATTAAGATATCGCCGAATCTTTGTACAAGTACTGTTCCACAGGCTAATTGATTAGCAAGAGACGAGACTTTTAAGGCATATTCGTTAGGTTTGTTAAATGGTTCCTCGAAATGATGAGAAACTAATAAAGCAAAATTAGTGTTCTCACTACCTAAAGAAGCATCATTATATGAATGGCCATTAACATTAACCACACCTTCATAATTTTCTACGACGACATGTCCACTAGGATTGGAGCAAAATGTTCTAACCGTATTTCCAGATTTAGTTCTATATACAAATTTACCTTCATAGAGGTTTTCATTAATTTCTTCCATGACGAGATTAGATGTTTCTACTCTAACACCGATATCCACTTGGTTTTGACTCATCTTGATCTTTCTAGATTCAAAGATTTCGGATAACCATTTAGAGCCTTCTCTACCAACACCTAATACGACATAATCGGCATCAATTCTTTCTCCATTATCTAGAATAACACCTTTAATTTCTTTATCTTCTACGATGATATCTTTAACTTCTCTTTGGAACATCATCGTAATCTTGTCATCTAGATAATCGAATATTCTAGTTAAAATCTTAATATTTTCTTCTGTACCTAAGTGTCTAACTTTGCTTCTTAATAATTTAACACCGACACTCATGGCTCTATGTTCGATTTCTCTTACTTTAGGAGTGGTAGGATTAGTGATGATTTCAGTGGCTCCAAAATGAAGATTAATTCCATCAACATAATTGATTAATTCTAATAATTTTTCATCACTTATGTAATCGTTTAACCAACCACCAAATTCGGTAGTGATGTTAAATTTGCCATCAGAATAAGCACCTGATCCACCAAATCCATTAGTAATAGAACAAGCGGGGAAACATTCTTGTTTTCCTTCTTTATTCGTGGGGCATTTAGCTATCTTGTGAGATAAGACAGGACAATTTCTTCTCCTGATGTCTAAACCTCTATCCACTAGTAGGACTTTTAAAGATGGATTTCTTTGGATTAATTCGTAAGCGCAGAAGTATCCACAAGGTCCTGCGCCAACAATACATACATCATATTTCATAATTTTTTACCCGCAGATGTTATTTTATCATAAAGATAAATAAAATATTAATATAAATAATTATTATTAACATTTATAATGTTGATAAACGGAGGTTGTCCCTATGGAACAAAACCAAGAAATATTAGAACCTGTTAAATATTATTCCTCATCATTAAAAGAAAAAATAAAAGAAGAAGCCGCCAATTATTTTGATGACCTTGTCAAAAAGGCCGGAACAAATGTCGAGGCCAATAGAGAAACAGTTAGAAAATTAAATGAAGCCACTAAATTAAGAGATTCATTTAAAAAGAGATTATCAAGATTAAAAGTGGGTAGAACTCTTTTAATTATTTTGTCAGTAATTCTCCTACTCGTCGGTGTTATCGCTGGCATTATTTTTATCAGTAACGGCAATAGCGGCCTCGGCGCAGCATTCATCGCTATCGGTGTCGGTGGAGGCGTTGCTATATTTGTCTTAACTCTTGTCTTGATGAATAAGAAGATTAAACAATTAAAATTTGATCTTCAAGATGCCCAAGCTAAAGTCAATCAATTAACCCAAGAAGCCTATGCTCAAATGGCTTCATTAAATGCTCTATATGATTGGAATATGGCCGCGACAATTATCACTAGAACCGTGCCATTATTAGAGCTAGATAAATACTTTAACCGTGCAAAACTCCAATATTTAGTTGATAAATGCGATTTTAAACCAGAAGAAGATGATATGCTAAGCGCTGTATATGTGGAATCTGGTTCTATCTTAGGCAACCCATTTATCATCCAAAGAATGAAGAGATGCGAATTAAAAAATAAAGTATATCGTGGTTCACGAGTGGTCTCTTATACCGTACGTAGAACTGACTCTAAAGGTAACTCATATACCACAACAGTAACAGAAACATTAACCGCGACTTCAGTTCATCCCGCTCCATATTACCGCTACGAATCCGCTTTGATATATGGTAATCAAGCGGCACCTAAATTATCTTTTTCTAGAGAACCTAATTCTAAATCTGATGATTCACAAAAATCTATCAACAAATATGTAGCTAAACAAGAAAAGAAATTCCAAAAGATGACTGAAAAAGATTTAAAAGTCGATGATGGAAGTGTCTTTAATGCTATGGCTAATACGGAATTTGAAGCCTTATGGGGTGCTTTAGATAGAGATCAAGAAACCGAATATCGTTTATTATTCACGCCACTTGCTCAAAAGAACATCTTAACATTCTTAAAATCAACAGAAGGTTATGGAGATGATGTCTATTTTAATAAAGAAAAAAGAACCAATATCGTTAGAAGTATTCACGCTCAAACAACTGACCTTATAATGTCTCCACTTATCTTTATTTCTTTCTCACATGATTATGCTCGCCAACACTTCATCGATGAAGTTGCTAAATATTTTAAATCATTATATTTTGATTTCGCTCCATTATTATCTATTCCTTTATATCAACAAATGAAGACTCCAGAATATATCTATGGAGAAGATACCCCAAGCAATTACACCTTATATGAAGATGAAATGCTCGCTAATCAGTTCGATAAATCTGACTTTATGCACCCAGATACTCATAAGGAATCTGAAGCCATATTAAAAGCCACATTTATTACTAGAGACGGTAATTCTGATAAAGTACAAATTAGAGCCAATTCTTTCCGTGGAATTCCTAGAGTTGATAATATTCCAGTGGCCGCGGGTAATGGACATCTATATGATGTACCAGTTCATTGGACTGAATTTGAGCCTATTTCTCAAGACAACATTATGGAAATTAAGAAGGTTGATACAACAAGGTTTGATTTCAACAGCAAAATGCAAGATAATAATATTGCTAAGGCTGTTTCTAGATTAGCAATTAATAATTCATATCTTTACATGAAAGGCTTCTTAGCCCTACGTGCGATGGATTCGTTTTCAAGTAATGATGATGCATTATTAAACAATTATTTTAACAAAAAACAGGAGGACTAAATTATGGCCAATCAATTAGATGAATTAAATGATCCTATAATGGAAGAAGGCCGCGATGTTAATGTCATCGCAAAACGTGTTGAAGTTAAAGTAGGAGTGGGTTCCACAATATTCCAAGTCATGCTATGGGTATTAGGAATTATTCCTGGCATTATCTTTACCATCATGAAAGTTAAAGCAGCAAACTATTTCCGTCAATTAGAACAAAAATTACAACATGATGCTTCTCAAATCGATAACTATCTCGAACAAAGAGTCATGATTCTTCAAAATGCCGCTCAATTAGTGGATAAAGCTGTCGACTTAGACAAAGATACCTTTAGCAAAATCGCCCAATATAGAGGTGGTGGTAGAGAATCCAGCGCTGAAGAAAGAAACGAAGTTGCTACTCAAGTTGAAAACATCTCCAGAAATATCAATGTCGCTTTTGAAAATTATCCAGATTTAAAAGCCCACAAAGAAATCGCAGATGCTATGCAACAAAACTCTTATTTACAAAGAGAAATTACTGCTGCTAGAGAAGTCTACAATGACTCCATCAATCGTTGGAACCAAGATATCATGGTCTGGCCAACTAAGATGATCGTCGCGGCTAAAGCAGGCTATACAACCCGTATTCCATTTGCGACCACTAAAGAAATTAAACAACAAGCACGTGGAACATTCTTTGGAACAAAATAGTTCCTCAGCAAACTTAACTCTAAAAGACTCGACTCTCATAATCGGGTCTTTTTTATGATTAATGAAAAAATATTTATTTTATTAAATTAGTCAAAAAATAAATAAAAAAGTTAAGAATTGCATTGGTTAAGATATTTAAACCATATTTTAAAACTAAAATTACCGCAAGAAATATCAGCCAAAAATTAGACTATTTTCAATTTGATTGTATAATATTACTTGCTATGACTAAATTAGAAAAAATTATCATCTCGATAGTGAATAATCAAAGCGCGGTTAAGGAATCAGAAACCGTGACTTGTTTATATTGCTGTAAGACTTATTTAACATCTCGAGTTAGCAAATATAAGATGCTAGAAATAGGCGAACCAAGTGCTTTATGTCCAAAATGTAAACATCCAACTCTAGTACCATCTAGTAGT
>CAJOOD010000012.1 GCA_905236085.1 uncultured Bacilli bacterium | reverse complement strand
TTTAGTAAAGAATTATCAATAATTTCTGACATTATTTCATAACGATCATTAATTTGCTTCATAATGGCATTTGTAATATTTATAGGAATATCTATACTCTTAGCAAATGTATCAAAATCTTTTTTATGAAGATCATATTTCTTGCCGTTTAATAACATACCTAAATCTTCATGGTCGTTTGGTAATATGACCTTGGTTGGTAGTAAATCATAAAAAGGAGACAAAGATAATAAACCATCCTCATCCATAATAAAGGAGAAATTTTTAAGATGGAGGTCACTATTAGCGATAACGAAAGAAAAATATAAGCAAGTAAATAATTTAATTTTATCAAGATAAGGATTTTTAGAATTATTCTTGATAAGTTCTCCACATTCTTCATAGCTAGAACGATATTTATTAGATGTTAGATTGCCTGTAGCTTGACAGAAATCTTCCATATGAATTTTTTTATCTTTATCGCGATCAATTCTTTTAGTGATATAGGCTAATTCATTACCGTTAATTGGAATGAGTCCATGCTTAACCACAGGGATAGAGCAAGCCTCGGCGAGTAGCATCGCGGTTTGTTCGAATTCCGGCAATTGTTCATATGTAGGAGACTGCGGTTTTAAAAAATATTCAATAGGAAAGCCAGTATTTGTTAATCGTGGACGTTTTTTATTAGATAAATCAAGATGGAGGGACAATTTTTCTTGAACACCGGTTACATCCTTCTTATCATTTATTTCCTCAAGAGCGAGTTTTTCTAATTCTGAGGGAACAAGATTAATATCCGGCAAGGTATCGCTAGTGAAAAAATCTTTTATACATCTTTTATGTCAATAACCACTTTCAATAGGCTTACCGCACCTTAAACAAAACATCTTATTTTCCATCTTCCACCACCGAAACCGCTCCAATGACATCTTTACCGGTTAATAAAAGTAAAGACATGCGATCATTTGCATCTATTTTCCAATTATGTTCAACTACGCGAAGTAGCCACCCCTCGACAATTAAACCATCAAAAAAAAGGAAATAATGTCTTAGAAATGAATTTTTCTTTTTGTATAGGTAAGGTAATAGATATAGTGTCCACCGTTATTGATATATTCATCAGTGTAGGCAAATTCAAAATGGTCTTCCATATCCGATAGATATCCAGCGATATCATCTTTAAAATACACAATAGCCCTTCTCATTTACGTTTTGCCTCTACTGGTCCTAATTCTGAATTGAAGAGTCTTAATACCTTGTTAACATTATCTATTTTTAAAGTAGTTTTACCTTGCTCTAGAGCGCGTAGAAACGCTAGACCAACACCAGCATACATCGCACATTGTGTCTAGGTTAATCCAAGTTTCTTTCGATTTTCTTTTACAAACATAGAGATATTATTTTGTTTCACGATTATATTGTAGACAGTATAAATATTGATGTTAAATATGATTTTTTAACTAGATTATATCATCTAGCATATAATTTACTTGCAAAATAACAAGATTATATCGTGGGTGATATAATTTGTGTATCTAATATGGCATAATTGCTAAATGTAGAGACAAATAAACCATCATATTCATACCTATAATTTTTATAGCGGAAATGTAAAAATAAAGCGACGAAACCAAGTTTTTACCATTTCGCCGCTAAATTTCTAATTTTATCTTTATGCTAAGATATGACTTTAATCGATTCTATAATTACTGGTTTAAGAGGTTTGTCTCTATAATCAGTATCGACTTTAGCTATCTTATCCACCACTTCAATACCTTTTATCA
This sequence comes from uncultured Bacilli bacterium, assembly GCA_905236085.1. Classification (GTDB taxonomy): domain Bacteria; phylum Bacillota_I; class Bacilli_A; order RFN20; family CAG-826; genus CAJOOD01. Next base: position 1,527 of record CAJOOD010000012.1, on the reverse strand, counting down.
CTTTCCCGAAAGCGGCATATGATCCATCTAGATGTGGTGAGGTCTTATGCATGATGAAGAACTGACTACCCGCTGAGTCGGGATCCATGGCTCTAGCCATAGATATCACTCCTCTTTCATGTTTAATGGGATTATTGAATCCATTATTTATAAATTCACCTTTGATGCTATAGCCAGGACCACCTGTACCATTACCTTTAGGACAACCACCTTGAATCATGAATCCCTCTATTACTCGATGGAATGTTAGTCCGTTATAGAATCCTCTATTAACTAGGTTAATGAAGTTTTCTACAGTAATAGGAGCTTTATCTGGATATAGTTCTAATTCTATATTTCCATAATCTTTAACTATTATTTCTATTTTCATTGTTTCTTTTCCTCTTGTATCTTTACTATTTATTATATTCGTTTGTGGCACTTTTGTGACAAATTATATATGTAATTATTTTGACAAGAGGAACGAGAAAAAGTTATGAAAATGAATAATGTAATTAAGTCCGTAATATGTACAGGCATTGCTTCAATGTCCACGATTATTGTATTGACATCTATTGAGAATAATAATGTTCAACCAATTAGTCCTTTGATGGCTACGAGTAAGTCTTTTACTTTTAATCAAGCTATTGGGAATAGTTATTGGTCTGACAATAGAGTGGATGAGAAAGAAATAAATGAAGAAACAAGCGAACATTCTTCTATTCAGGCTAAAGCATATACAGTAGCGGTAGAGGATGAGACATTTTATGGCGATAGTGAGAGTAATTCTTTTCTTAAATATCAACACGCGATTAATGGAAAATATCAAAGAGAATTTCATTTAGCTGTTGGTGTTAATAATCTAACTTCATTGTCATTTAATTTTCATACGGTATTTGATACGAACTATTTCGCAAAGACTGATATTGGATATAGTTTAAACATTAAGTTCTATGATAGCGACTTTAATTTTGGAACTTTCTATAATAATCACGCCGTAACAGGAACGTTATTGGATACCATTGAAAATAGAACCAATGAATGTGATACCAATACACAATATAATATTTCATGGGACTAAGACTGCTGAAGATTATACAGTTAGAGTGGTAGTTTTTGAATTTTCAATAGAACCAAATAATAGTTCACCAGATTCTGATGACAACTGCGATTGTTTCATTGAAAATATCGCATTAACTTGGGATTGTTAATATAAAGTGGATTATAATAATTTATAAAAATAGGTAGAGATAATTATGTTAGAAGAATTAATTAATATGGTGCTGAGTTCTGATATCACATTTGGTCATCCAATAACATATTTTGACGCTAAACAGATTGCTTTCGCAGTGATGGATAGAGATGTATACGCAGTGAGAGATCTCATCGTTAAAATCACTGGCGATAATTCTGAATGGATGAGAAATAAAGCCTATTATCTCGCTGAAGAGATGAAGAGACATTATTATTCCAATTAGTGGAATTTACTAACTAATTATTCTTTAATAATTTATTTTTAAGTTTGAAATATAGTATCAATATTAGGAT
>CAJOOD010000011.1 GCA_905236085.1 uncultured Bacilli bacterium | reverse complement strand
AGTAGCATAGAATGTTTATTTAAACCGCCTAGTACGGAAGACCGTATGCTAGGTGGTGTGAGAGGGAGCAAAACTCTCTACTCGATTATATGTATATGTTTCATATATAGTGAAAGTCATAACGCTGATTCATTAAACATGTATTTATTTGGATAATGAAGATTTTGCATTATAACGGCAAAACTGTCTCTTTTTAAATAGTTTTATGGTCTCTATTATTAATCATTTAGATAATTAATTTTATCTGTGTCCCAAAGCAAATCAAAAGCAGTGGATGTTCTTTTTCTTAAATTTTTGTGTTTATTCATTCAATTGAAGTTTCACGCTTCTTGGTATTACAATATAGAGGGAGTAAAAAATTATGAGAAAAGGTTTAATATTACTTGGAATAAGCGTTTTAGCGCTTACTAGTTGTCGTGGCACTAGTGGTCAAAAAGAATTAACACTATATAGAAAATCTACTTTATTTGTTGAAAGAGATAAAGAAATATCTACTTTTCCTTTGTGGACATTTAATCGTAAAGGCGAAGGTAATGTTCCTTATGTTTCATTAAAAGAATTCTTACCAGCAGTGAAATATTTTGATCAAGGATTTAAAACTGAAGAGCCAATATTAGATTATTCAAATGATAAAGGTATATATACCATCAATTATTGTAATGGTATGGAAGGCGAATCTGTTACCCATCCTTTTGTCTTTAATAAAAATAATCAGACCATCACTATAAATAAGGAAGCCAAAGCGTTTTATCATCTTTTTTATGATGTTGATCCTAATGTTGGAACGATGGACCATCTTTATCAACCAGTTAAAGAAAAGGACAGAGATTTTTCCATTACAGATAATCGTGTCATTAATCTAAATAAATATGATTTAAAGATTATTGAGCAAGATAATGAATTGTACGCTCCAATTGATTTATATCAAGTGATATTCAATATGTCGATGTCGCCATTTGGTAATAACCATATTGTTTATAATGGTGTTGATTATTTTGGACCTAGTGGTTCTGACTTGACTGCCTCTTGCTATTCTTCTTCTATGAAATTTAATCTACAAGAACCAAATCTCTTTTTATCGATAGTAACAGTGAGTCCAGCGATATCTACAAATGCAGAATTTTTATTTTCACCAGTGGATGCTGGCCTTAATGAGAAATATCGTTTTGAATGTCCTGTGATTAAAGGTGGAGAATTTACTCTTAAATCCACAAAAGAAAAATTTACTCTTCCTGATTTCTTCTTACGCATATCTTTAGATAATAATGGTCAAGGTCGTTATGTTTATGTTAATAACGAGACTAAAGAAGAATTTGTTAATGAAAAAGCTTCTCTTATTAACAACAAGACCATCACTTATACAGAAAATGATGATTACATCAACCTCAGTGTTTCTTATCCTAATGCTTTCTTTCCAGATAAGACGATTGAGATTAAGTCATCAATTAACAAGAATAGAACCTTCTTTTTAGAAGAAGAAAGAAGTAAAGAATACGCTTTATACGACTATAAGATTATTAGTTTGTATTTAGGGGAATATTATGGTCTAGTGCAATCTAATCCTAAAGTAAGAGAATCCACTTATTTCTTAGAACAATATAAAGAAGAAATATTATCTCCTAAATATCATGATTATCATTTAGGCGTTTCTAAGATGGCTTTAGAAGGTATTGATGATGGTCATACAAAGATATTAGGCTTCTCTAAATTTAGCGATGACGATTTTAATAGTGAAGAAAATCAAACAGCGATTAATGATTTGACTGGCCCTAGAAGAGGAAGCATATTCAAATATGTCGAATTAGCGGATGGTTATCGTGCCTCACAAAATTTAGGTCAAGGTTATCAAGTTGTGGATGACACTGCTTATCTTACTTTTGATTCCTTCTCCGCGACACCAGGAAAAGCACTAAATGAATATAATGCTTCTCCAGACACATATGTGAATTCTGATACGATTGGTTTTGCTTATACGGCGATGAAAGATGTATCACTTAATCATAAAGAAGTAAAACGTGTCGTCTTTGATTTATCTTGTAATACGGGCGGTATGGTTATTGCTTTACCATTCTTATTAGGCTTAATGAAAAAAGATTTCCATCTTAATACATATAATTATTATGTTAATGATATGTGTCAAAGACATTATCGATTAGATTTAAATGAGAATGGTATTTATGGAGAAGATGAAGATACATATGAAGGTAAATATGATTTCTACATCTTAACTAGTGGAGCTTCTTTCTCTTGTGGGAATGCTTTTCCAGGTGCTGCAAAATATAACAACGCTGCAAAGATTATTGGCAAACGATCAGCGGGTGGTGCATCTAGTGTTGATTATTTCACCACACCATGTGGCTTTGATTTAAGATGTTCATCATGTATGACAGAAGCTTTTGAATTAGAGGATGGTAGTTTTATCGAAAACGATAAAGGCATTCCAGTTGATTATGAAATAGATGAAGAATATT
>CAJOOD010000010.1 GCA_905236085.1 uncultured Bacilli bacterium | reverse complement strand
TGCACCAAAATTTGCACCAAAATGCACCAATGATTTTATGTGGTGTTTTTTATTGATTTTATGAATACAACCAGGATTAGCGGTGTTAAATATAAGAATAATCTTATTATAGTTAAATAATTAATAATATGGATGCTCCACAATTAAGAGATATTGATGTTATTTTTTAAAAACATATCTATAATTTAAATATGAGTTTTGGAACTTATATTAAGAATAGGAGAATCAAATTAGGACTAACTCAAACTGACTTAGCCCAATTTTTATCATATTCTCCGCAAGCTATATCTCGTTATGAATTGGATGAAGTAGCGGTTTCTTTGGAATTATTAAGTCCATTATGTAAGATATTAAAAGTCTCTATTAATGATTTTATTAATCAAGTAGATGGAGAGATTGCTGATATTGATGAGGGAATTAAATTTGATTTAGTTAAATTAATTACTGCTTTGATTTATTTAAGAAGAGAACATCATCTATCACAAAGACAATTAGCTGTAAAAACAAATATTCCAGCAAAAAAGATATCTAAAATAGAAAATGGCATGGCTCCTAATATCGATGAATTCATAGCCTTAGCTAATTTTTATAACATATCTTATGAAGAACTTTATTATTATGAAGTAAGCGAGAAAGATATTAAAAGATATCGTAAGAAAGATAATCTTACCATTTCCATATTTTCTACCCTATCAGTATTAGCTATTGCGGGTGCAGGTATATTAACTCCTGTATTTGTAAATAATAACGGCGGAAATAATCAAGACGGAGCACCCGTCACTGCATCCGAGACCGTTATTACGAGCGAAGAAGGAACAATACAAGAATCAAGTCAAGAAGAAGATCAAGATACAAGTTCAACCTCTTCCACCGCTAAAATTGAAATAAATAAACGAGATTTGCTTAGTTTTTATAAATAGTTATTATCTTTATAAATAATAAATGTATAATGTTGTTATGCAAAGCTGGATATCATTAATTTTCATTTCAATTGCCTTAGCTATGGACGCTTTTGCATTATCTATAGTTAACGGCATTAGATATTCTAATATCACAAAGACACAAGCAGTCATTATTGCTTTAACTTTTGCCATATTCCAAGGAGCTATGCCGACGCTTGGTTATTTCTTAGGCTCATTATTTATGTCATATATTGAGGCTTATGATCACTGGGTAGCATTTGGCTTATTAACATTAATAGGATTATGGATGATTATCGAAGGTATTAAAGGACTAGTTAAACCAGAGACTATCAAAATTAAGACATTCTCTTTCCATGAAGTATTTATTCAAGGTATCGCCACTTCTATTGACGCTTTAGCGGTTGGTATTACTTTAACTACTTTTGAAATATTTATCTTATGGGACGCTCTTACGATTACCGCGATAACATTTGCTATCTGTATCTTGGGTGTCATATTAGGAATACAAATCAATAAATTATTAAAAGGCAGAATTACCATTTCTAACATTATTGGTGGTTCTATATTAATCATCTTAGGAACAGTTATATTATTTGAGCATTTGTTAGCGTAAATGATAGAATTTCTCATTTGATTTTAGCGCTATGTCTAACTTCCTTAATAATCTTTTTGATAAGTCAATTTTCTTATCATTTAGATTGTTTTTGAAAATGCTATATCGCGATGAATGGAGGTAAAAATGGTTCCAAACCGCGCGAAATATATTTTACAAAAATCTGATATTGTATAATTTAATCGTGCAAGAGAGATGTTAGAATATGTCAATTATAGGTAGAGAACAAGAAGTTAATTCGCATTTTTTTAATATAATTAAGTAAGCATGAATTGATAAGAAAAGAAAAAAATTGTTTTCACTTTTCTTGAATAATGCTAACATATTACCAACATTAACAGCGAAAGGAGTTATGGATTATGAATAATAAGATCTGCATCATTAATTCTAATGCTTCCTTTTACTACTATTATTACTATTATTCAAACAATCAATAACATTGTTGAATTTTAGTTTGAGGTGTTATTGATAAAAAGTAACACCTAAGAAATATTATTATGATATACTGCTTAAGTGTTACTCCACTTAAGTTTTTTATTTAAAAGAAGGAGAAAAGAAAAATGAAATCTAAACTTAACGCATTATTACTCACCATACCTATGTTATTAGGAGCATGTAGTTCATCAAATAGAGTTGATATGAATGCTTGGAAGTTCAGCCCCGCGAACGAGAATGAAATTCGTATTGGAATTCTTCAACCAGTGGAACATGAAGCCCTTGAACAAGCTAGATTAGGCTTTATAGAAGCGGTCAATGAAAACGCAGTAACCAATACTAGAAAAGTAACATTTAATTATCAAAATGCTGGAGGTGTGGAAGCAGATCAAAACACTTTAGCTAAAAATTTAGTAGCATCATCTGATATGACCTTAGGTATTGGTACTGGTGCTTCGCAATCATTACAAGCTGCAGCGCTTAATTCCGGTAATACTAATCCAATTATATTTACCGCGGTAACTGATGCAGTGGACGCTAATTTGGTCGACTCCAATGAAAATCCAGGACAATTCATCACCGGTTCTAGTGACGCTAATCCAGTTGAAGCTCAAATTGATTTAATTAAAGAATGTCTACCAGACGCTACCACTATTGGTATTATGTATACTCAATCTGAAACCAACTCAGAAGTACAAGCTAATCAAGCTGAAGCTGAAGCATTAAAACAAGGCTTACAAGTAGTAAGAGCCACATGTACTGATTCTAGCGATATCGCTGCAGTTGCCAATGATTTATGCGGAAATCGTGGAATTCAAGCCTTATATGTTCCTACCGATAATAATCTAGCTGCACACTTTGGACCAGTTAAAGTCGCTGTTGAAGCATTCCATATCTTAACTGTATGTGGTGAAACAGCATTAATGCAACAAGGCGGACATATTACCTTATCAGTGGATTATTTTGAATTAGGCAAGAAGGCAGGCCTAGATGCTGCTAAAATTATCAATGGGAC
>CAJOOD010000009.1 GCA_905236085.1 uncultured Bacilli bacterium | reverse complement strand
TCCATATTGCTTTAATTTCAGTATCTTCAGTTACTGTAATATTTTCACCAGGTTGATGTTCAGTAGATATATCTTCGCTTATAACTAGCCAGTGATCAAATTCACATTGATTTCCAGTAGGAGTGAAAAAATCACAACTTGGTAAAGCATAGGTAGAACTATAATCAACAGTTTCTGACTCTATGCAAAACTAGTGCCGAAGTTCTTGCGTTTGCCAAAGAGGAGGGCATCGAACTTACCAATGAGCAACTTGAAATTGTTAATGGCGGATGCGGAACACACAGCATTTCAAACGGCGAAGGCTTCTCACAATGGTGCTCTAAATGCAGTAAGCATACCTGGTGCATAAAGCTTAAGTACAAAGGCGCTAGGTTTTATTATAGATGCAGCGTCTGTGGAAACCAATTTTGGTGGCCTTGATACTTTTCTAAGCAACCATTTTGCAGTGAAAGAAAACGGCTTCCCATCGGATAATTCGACGAAATTCAAATTTCATCGAACACTTTCAGAAAGGGCCGTTTTCATATGAATTTTACTATGCAGACACGGTTTTGAAATAATATATTGCCCTGGGCGCAGTAGAATGGTATTCGATACGTTTTATAGGAGCTGCGTGCGCTAGTCTAAAAGTAAAAGTAGGCCACTTTTCAATTATCGCTAGTTGAAAAGTGTGCCACTTATCGGTATCCTCTATGCCTGAGCGCACCTCGTTCCTGTTCCTTTATCGCCTTTTCTTATGTTACAAATAGTCATGCGTATAGTGTGGATCTCTTTTAAACACGGTTCTTTCTTTTGGAAGATTATATGCCAACATAATCGATTCTTTAATGGCTTCGTTATCTAATGACTTATCAAGATAAACTATAAACTTTTTACTAAAATTATCATAGATAACTCTTCCTCTTGGATAATTGCCATAATCTCCATCTATACTTAATGTTTCAAAATAGTCAAAATGAGATATTGGAGCATCGAAAAACCTAACTAAAGGATGAAAAGCTTCTAGATGATCATAAGATGCATAAAGATGTTTATCAATATAGAAAAAAGGTCCCACTGATATATTTTTAGAATAATTTTTTAGTAACTTTTCAAAATCCTTTAAGAACCACTTTTTACATGTAACCATCTTATAGGCAATTTTGACTTCTTGCAGGGCAAAGCAAATATATCCTAAATATCTTATGTTAGATAATTGATCGATTATATATTTAGGAACATCGTTTGATTTTAAAAGCATTTTGTCTGATTCAAATAAATCATTACCAGATGAAAGAGTATTTAACATTGCCATGGCTCTATCTTCATCAATGTCATACCTATTTAGAATCATTAAAACTTGTTCTCTAGAACAGATAGTGTCTTCAAATCCATATTCTTTAAGGCAGTCCAAAACAAATTCATCATCCTTAAACACGGAATTATTTATGGATAATATCATCGCCAATTCTTCTAGATTTTGTGGTTTACCCACTTCCATGTATTTATAAAAACTTGGAAGATAGGCAAAAATACAACCTGCTAAGTTTGGAAGGTAATATCCTTTTTTATCAGGTTCTAACATATAATTAATAATGTCATCAAAATATTCGCTTCCATATTGATAATCTTTGGCAATTTCTAAAGCCAACTTGCATCTTTTCAAAAGATCACTTTCATAAATGCCAAGTTCAAATTGTTTGTTGTTGCCAAACTTATAAATACCACCAGTATAAAGTTCTACTTTATTTTGTGTCAGTCTCTTTAATAGTTTAACAACTTCTTCTTTTGTTCCTTTAGGAACACTAATGTCAAATCGTGGCTTTAAATTATATTTATAGCTTCGTTGAAAAAAGCATTTATTTGATAGCTCATGTTCCTTTGGGTTAATATCATGAATTCCTAAAACATAAGCACATATGCTAGTAGCGCCCGCCATTCTAAGAATTGGATATTCAAAAACTTCTTTTTTTATAGATTCGACACACTTGTAGACAAGAAACAAATATTCAATTTGGTTGTTTTTTCTATATAATTCCATCTCTTCTAGTGCTTCTTTATATAAGCCTAGTTCCTCAGCCTTCCTTAATGTTAGTTCCACAAATTCTTCACTTTTAAATTCGTTATTCATCTTTTATTGCCTCCTATCAATAACGCTAAGAGGCCACAAGCCAAGACAAATAAACTTACTCCACCGCTTAACTGAACAGCTGAGTAGCGATTAAAATATCTTCCACCCGGTTCTAGGAGTTTCCAACAT
>CAJOOD010000008.1 GCA_905236085.1 uncultured Bacilli bacterium | reverse complement strand
TGAACTACTTTGAGTTTTGGTGAAAAACATTTGCCACCTACTCTGTTTAATTTTTCATAAATTGCATAATTGGTGTAACCTTTTTTCTCTAAGTACATAGCCGCGGCTAAACCAGCGGGACCACCGCCAATAATGCAAACTCTGTCTTTATTGTTTGACATAACTTCCTCCGTATAAATTATAAAAAATTTATCTAGTGGTATTATACCACCACAAAAAAATATTGTTAAATACTTATTTTTATGAACAGAAATTAATTACAAACTATCGATGAATGTGTCTAAATAGGCATCATCATAGAAATATTGATAATCTAAATCAAAGTCAGGATCAATGCCGTGTTCAATAGAATTATACATATATGTATCACCATCAAATTTTACATATCTTGCGGTATTGTTTGAGGATATATCTAAATTGGTTCCATCAACCATGGCAATAGGTAATATCGAGCACATCCCACCACCAGAAGTCTTACCAATTATTCTGGCGATATTTTGATTTTTGATGATGGAAACATATTGATTGGCCGCGGAAAAAGTATTAATTCCTGATAAGACATACCACTTATATTGCGTATAAGCATCATTTTCATCGTAATTACCGTCTTCATTAACATCTACTTTATAATAAGTGGTCAAACATTCTCCACTTAAAGAATTATAGGAACTGACTTGAATATCGTTATTGGTTAAATATCCTAAAGCGCGATATAACGCCCCAACATTGCCCCCACCATTTAAAGATAAATCAATGATTATTTTATTAACTTCATCATGATTACCTATTTCATTCATACATTTTTTCATCAATTCGTGAGTGTCATATAGATATGCATCATCTCTAATAGAGCCATCTTTATTATAAATTTCGTCTTCTAAACCGGTTTTGAAGGAGTCAAAAGTAATAATAGCCTTATTATTTATATAACGGACTAATGGGATATCTTCTCCTAATTTATTCTTTCTGTCTTCCATTAATAAAGCTCTAGAATCATAATATTTATTCCAGAATTCTCCATAATAAGATTTCTTATCATATGTATCATCTTTATAGTTATAAAAAGAGAAAGAATCAACTCGGGTATGAAGTTCATTTAAATCGGTATAGATGAATTCTAATAACGCATCGTTATAGATATTGATATCTGTTGATAACAATCTATCTTTTAAATCACTTGAAATATAATCTTTAAAATAAGTGATTTCTTTATCATCCTTTAAGCCATAATAATAATCTAAGGCAAATAATAGGTGATTATAATTATCTAAAGCTGTTTCATAACTTCTTTTCTTTCCATTTAATGAAGAGGTCTTTATTTCATCAAATATCTCATCACTTTGTGTATTTAAATTATCATAAGTCGCGTAATAAGCATCGCCATTATATTGCACTTCAAAATAAGAGCAGAACAAAGTATTTAAGATATGGAAAGGCACTAAACATTGACCTTTATAAAATAAGATATCAAAATTATAATCATTTAAATGATATGTGACTGAATGGGCATTTGCGGTGGTTCTTTTAGACATTGATAAATATTTAGAAAAATTTGTCGTACTAGCGGTATATCTTAGGTTAAAGAAATCAATGTTATTAACATAAATGGTGTTGTCATTCCAATTAAATACGCATTCATAACGATAAGTACTGCTTCTCCAAGATAAAGTTAATTTGTTTCTCATCGTATCAAAAGAATCAGACATATATTTGGTATTGATAAAGCCTTCTAATGAATCAACAAATTCAGTTACTGAAACATATGGTAATGTAGAATTAGTCTCATAATAAGTATCCAAAGTTGTATCTTTAACATTGTACATATCCGTAGTGTTATGAAAATCTAATGTCTTCATAGACAAATCTAAATTATCGTCATTCACTGGACTGCATGACGTTAAAGAAAAAGCCATAGGCAATATTAATAATAAAGAGGATAATAAACCTTTATTTTTATTAAGCATTTCTAATACCTCTTTCTAAGAAACAATATCGGAAATAAATAGCGTACTTCATAATAGTTCTTCTTTTTTTCTTTTTATTATTTAATAATAATTGTTTCTCATTTTCAAGAGTCATTAACATAATATATATTTGCCTTTTGACTTGATTTATAAGAAAATATAGCCATGAAAGTTTATGAATATAATCTATATGCATTACCTATGAAGGCCTTTAAAGACGGTGTTAAAAAAGTCGAAATGCGCTTATATGATGAAAAAAGGCAGCAATTAAGAATTGGTGACTATATTCGTTTTAGTAATATCGAAGATGATAAAGACACGTTAACAGTTAGAATAATAGGTTTAAAAAGGTTTCAATCATTTAAAGAAATATATGAGACATATAAACCAAATGAATTAGGATATCACGAAAATGAAAAGGCCTCATATGAGGATATGTATTCATATTATCCTAAAGAAAAAATAAAAAGATATGGGGCTTTTGCTATAGAAATAGAAATTGTTAAGGATATCAAATATAAAGAAATCAAGATAAAAGATAAAGATTATCAAGAAGTTATAAAATTAAGAGATCATTTCTTTCCTCGCGCTGAATTAATAAATGAAGAATTTCTTCTCGCCTTTATCAAAGAAAAACATGCGCATATCATCGGAGCGTATTACAACAACGAATTTATCGGTTGTGCATTATATAGCTTTTATGATGAAATATCTTATTTGATGTATTTTGCCATCAAGGATGAATATCAAAATCAAGGGATAGGTTCTAGATTTTTATATCACATCGCTGATTTAAATAAAGATAGAAAATTATTTATAGATATTGAATTAGTTGATAAGAAATTTATAGATTATGAATTAAGAGAAAAAAGAAAAGAATTCTATCTTAGAAACGGCTTTAAAGAATCAGATTACCGTTTCTCTTATAATGATGTGGAATATGAAGTATTAAGTATTAACAATGATATAATTACCGGAAAAGAGATTAATAAATTCTGGCAATCATTATTCCAATTAGTAAAAAAGTCGACGAAATAGCCGACTTTTGCATTATTTTTGTATTATTTTACTTCTTAAAGCTCTCTAATATCGCTGCGGCGGCTTTTTTGCCTGCTCCCATCGCTAAGATGACAGTCGCGGCACCAGTAACAGCGTCACCACCCGCATAGACATTTTCTCTAGAAGTTAATCCGGTTTCTTCTTCGGCGATAATTCCACCCCACTTTTGTGTTTCTAATCCTTTAGTGGTGGATTTGATTAATGGATTTGGAGATGTACCTAAAGCCATGATAACTTCATCGACTTCGATATCAAATTCTGAATTAGGTATTTCTACTGGTCTTCTTCTACCAGAAGCATCAGGTTCCCCTAATTCCATTTGAATGCAAGTAATGGATTTACAGTTACCATTTTCATCGCCGTTAATCTTAGTAGGATTAGTTAAGAATTTAAAGACAATGCCTTCTTCTTTAGCGTGTTCGATTTCTTCTTTTCTCGCAGGAAGTTCATTTTCTGTTCTACGATAGATAATAGTAACTTCAGCACCTAATCTTCTTGCACTTCTTGCCGCATCCATAGCGACATTACCTCCACCCACGACAGCGACATGCTTACAATGTTGCACTGGAGTGCTGGTATGTTCGCTTTGATAAGCTTTCATAAGGTTAATTCTGGTTAAGAATTCATTCGCGGATAATACACCTTTTAAGCCTTCACCAGGAATATTCATAAATTTAGGTAGACCCGCTCCTGAACCAACGAATACGGCATCATAACCATCTTCAAATAATTCATCGATAGTTAATGTTTTACCGATGACGACATTGGTTTTAATATCGACTCCCAATGCTTTAAGATTTTCAATCTCTTTACTGACGATAGTTTTTGGCAAACGGAATTCAGGAATACCGTACACTAAAACACCACCTGCGGTATGTAAAGCTTCAAAAATAGTAACCTTAGTTCCCGCTTTTGCTAAATCACCAGCGCAGGCTAGTCCAGAAGGACCGCTTCCTATTACGGCAACTTTATGTCCATTAGATTCAGGCTTAACAGGTAATTCTTTATTGTATTTATTATGATAATCTGCGACAAATCTTTCTAATCTACCAATAGCGACACCTTCGGGTTGTACCATAACTGGTTTATTGTTTTCATCTTTAACAATTTGTCCGTTAGCGTCTTTCTTTGGTACCATGCCTTTACCACGAATACATTGAGCCTCACATTGACTTTCTTGTGGGCAAACACGTCCGCATACCGCTGGTAAGGAAGATGATAAGGAAATAACTTTGTATGCTCCGTCATAATCTTTTTCTTTAATCTTAGCGATAAAATCAGGAATGGCGATATGAACTGGACATCCATTCACACATGGTCTTTTAGGACAATTGAGACATCTTTCTGCTTCACTTAAGGCCATCTCTTCAGTATAGCCAGTAGCAACTTCTAAAAAATTAGTGGCTCTAATTTTAGCTTCTTGAGTCGGCATTTCATGCTTTCTAGGATCCATATTTGGCATAATTAGGCGACCTCCTTTTTAAATAAATTGCATGCTTCTTCATGAGCTTTTCTTTCGTAATCGAAATATTGTCTCGATCTCGACATCGCTTCATCAAAGTCAACTTCATAACCATTGAAGTCTGGTCCATCAACGCAGGCAAATTTCATTACTCTCTTTCCGTCTTGAATTAAAGTCAAACGACAACCTCCACACATGCCAGTACCATCAATCATAATTGGATTCATAGAAACAGTAACCGGTACATTATATGGTTTAGCGGTTAAGACTACAAATTTCATCATGATAAGTGGACCAATGGTGATGATTAAATCAAATCTATTAGGATCTTCTTCTAACATTTCTTTTAATGGAACAGTGACATTACCTTTTCTAGCATAACTACCATCATCGCTCATGACGATTAAATGGTCGCTGCATTCTTTGAATTCATCTTCTAGGATGACTAAATCTTTATTTCTAAAACCAATAATAGAAGTAACTTCCGCACCTAGACGATGAAATTCTTGAGCGACTGGCATAGCAATCGCACAGCCAACACCGCCACCGATAATACAAACTCTTTTAACGCCTTCAGTATGGGTAGCCACACCTAAAGGTCCAACAAAGTCTTGGATGTATTCTCCTTCTTCTTTATGTTTAAGCTTTTCCGTAGTCGCACCGACAACTTGGAAAATAATTTTAGTAGTGCCACGATTAGGATCAACACCAGCGACAGTAAGAGGAATTCTTTCCCCATCTTCATCCACTCTTAAAATGATGAATTGCCCTGGTTTAGCTTTCGCGGCTACTAGAGGTGAATCAATTTCCATTTGTACGACTGTTGGATTTAAAAATTTCTTACTAACAATCTTATACATATATATCCCCTCGCTTTCTTATATTATTATAATATAATAAACATTTAAAAGTTAGATAATGATGTAAAATCGCATCAAAATCTAACTTT
>CAJOOD010000007.1 GCA_905236085.1 uncultured Bacilli bacterium | reverse complement strand
CCTAAGCGACGATTTTTTCTTTCTTTTCTTTCGTCTTTATTGGCCCAATTATGAGTGTAATAATCATTATCTTCAACATCATCAAATGTTTGGTTAAATGATAATTTATAATGGACTAAATCATGCATATAGCCTTCGCTAGATACGAAATAAGGATTAATAGATGTATTGCCTTTCATTCTCGCTCCAACTTCTTCATAGAAATAATCAACTCCATTGATATTAAAATTAACATCACAGGGATGATACATATCAGCTTTATAATTATTAATAGAATATTGGGCGAGATTATAAATAGAATTATTAGAAAAATTAATAGTGATTTCTATTTTAGATGTTGGATCAAATAAAGCATCATATAATTCATCTTCATTTTCTATTGGAGTAGTGTTAGAGGATGAAGTAGAAGAACTATCTCCCGTTTCTAAAGATGAAGTAGAGGAATTAATAGATGTGGATGAATCAGTCTCTATAGATATAGAAGTTGATGGATTAATTCGAGTTATCGTACAAGAACATAAAGGTAATATTAAGGTAAGTAAGGTTAATTTCATCAATCTATTATTCATAATCTCGGGCTCCTTTTATTAGAAAATTATGATAATTATTTTTCCTTTGATGTCAAAGGGATAATAAATATTTATTTTTCCATAGCTATAGAAGTGTTACAAAAATCGATTATATGATATGTTTTTAGCCTTTTTATTAAATTTTTAAATAATTTGTTTGCTTTATTTATTAATCTAGCATATATTTATCACTAATCTTATGTAACAAACTATTTTCCCCTTTTTATTTGTCGTTACAATAAGACGCCGCTGACGAAAGTCGGTGGCTTTTTTAAACAAGCAAAAAGGCGCTTTTCAGCGCCTTATTGTAGGACAATTTGTTTTAGAGCTATAATGGTTTAACGTTTTTAGCTCTAGGTTTACCATTTTTCGAATCAATTTCGCTTTCGAATTCGACTTTTTGTTGTTCACTAAGGGTTTTATGTCCCTCCATAATTATACCGGTGTAATGAACAAAAATTTCTTTTTTTGATTCATCATCGATGATAAAGCCGTATCCCTTTTTATCGTCGAAAAATTTAACGGTTCCAGTCATTTCAAGTAGGTCCTAACCTTTCCGGAAATCTGTAAATGATGTTTCCACTAACTATTCTACACTTTATAATCTTTTATACCATAAGAAAATTAATTTTCTTTAGCAAATCTTCTATTTTTGTCACTATTAAGGCTTGTTAATACCTAATTTAGGTGTTATAAAAATGATATGAAAAAGAAATCCAAATACGAATCATATAGAAAAAGAAAATATCTTACGAATGATGATATTGCCATGTTAAACGAAAGAAAAGCTAGGAAAAAACCTAGCAAATCTATCTGTGATACACACGAAGATGGAGCTTAGATTTTCTCTCTAACAAATTCCTCAAATTCCATAGCCTCTTCTAAAGTCTTGAATTGGCCAAAATAATAGACGTCGCCCATTTCCATGGCGATTTCTTTATTATATTTGCCGTACATCTTAAGATTATCTTTATATTTAGCAAATATTTCTTCATCGCTATGTTTATATTTATATCTGTTCTTTCTTGATGGCCCCATAGCGACATATTTCTCTTTATTAATATCTTCTTTGATTTCGTTATAAGCGATAATATCTCCATAGCAATTATAAAAAGAGGCATTTAAGGCGATAGATAATAGATCTGGAGTATTTCCTCCTGGAGGTCGCATATTAACTTCCATAGCGACGATTTCGCCTATTTCTGCGAGACCTGGTCTAGGCTTGGATAATTTAAAGAATTCGATATGGAAGCATCTTTTCTTAATGCCAAAAGATTTAACCACTCTTTTACCCATTTCTTTAAATTTCTCATCAAATTCGGATAGGGCATAATAATAATCATCTAAATCGTATTTTAATATCTCTGCGTTATCGATAGGGAAGTGTTCGTTAAAACAAATAACGACATTAGAATCATTATCAGCGATGCCATCAAAAGACATAACTTCACCTTCTAGGAATTCTTCCATGATATAAGTCGTTGGTAGATTTCTATTATGAAAGGCTTTTAATTCCTCTTCATTTCTAATGGCATATGAATCATTTGCACCCACTCCATTATCAGGCTTAACAAAGACCGGATAGCCGACTTTTGCAATGAATTCTAAGGATTTTTCTATCGTAGACACTAATTGATATCTAGCCACTTTAACACCCGCTTTTTCAAAACAGGCTTTCATCTTAGATTTAAATTTGATATTTGCCATGTCATCAGGTCTAAGACCATTAAGAACATTATTGTCTAATCTTAATCTAGCATCTTGTTCTAACCAGAATTCATTATTAGATTCTAGATAATCTATTTCTCCATATTTTTCTTTAAAGAATTTAACCGCACGATCAACTTCTTCATAATTACCGATACTGGATACAAAATAATCGTGCGTAAGAGCGGCTTTTAATTGAGGAGTTAATTCCTCTCTATGACAATCTAATATGCCTAGAACATTAAAGCCTCTTTCTTTTAAAGAATTACAGAATTTGTAATATACATCCGGGAAATTAGGGGATATGAAGATAAAGTTTTTCATATCAATCACACTTTCTAGCTTTATCGTAAGCTTTAAATATTTTTTCAGTATTCAATTTAGAAGAATATAGGTCTTGGATATTCTTTTGGAATACCTTGGCTTGCTTTTTTATTTCTTCTTTATTATTTACCGCTAATAATATCCTATCTTTGAGACTATTACTATCCCCAGGTGTAAATAAATATTGATAATTGCTATCTAATGAGGTCAATATCTCCTTTGTTCCTAGCATATTTGAGCCGATGACAAATAGCCCTGATAATATCGCTTCTACCGTAACTAGACCAAAGGCTTCAAAGAAAGAAGGCATTAAAAACAAATCAGCTTTTTTATAATATGGTCGAACATCTTTAACCTGTCCGGTAAAAGTTAATCTATCTTTAAATTCACACATTTTAATTAATTTATTTTTATAATGTTTTCTAACATCTCCGACCAAAACCACATCAAAATCCAGGTCTTTTATTTGATTTAGAGCTTCAATGATGAGATATTGTCCTTTTTGTTTTTTAATTCTTCCCGCACATACGAAGTGGATTTTATTATCATTAAATATTTCTTTATCTTCATCTAGATAATGCGATATCTCTAATCCTTCATAGATATAAGTTAATCTCTTATCATCTATCTTACCTTTATAAGTATCATATACACCTTTAGATACACATATCACTTTATTAGCTTTATTCATCAATGACATCGCATATTTTTCGTTATAATATGTTTTACCCATTTGTCCTTCTAATAATTCTCTAATATGCCAGACAAAAGGAATATTCTTCTTTATGCTGGCAAGCGCGCCGACATAAGTAAAGCAAGTATTAATAACGCAGATATCTGGTTTATATTTATCGATTAATTTAAGTTCTCGATGATAAGTGACATAATTAACTGGTTTAAATAGATAATGAGAAATATAATCCCAAGGATTAAATTTAAGATGCTTAATCCAAGAAAAAGTAAAGATGTGTTTATATTTGATATTATTATCTTTTAACATCTTAGTTCCAGATCCAGCATAAGGCAAAATGACAAGAACATCATGTCCTTGTTCTTGTAATTCTGTTACCGATCTCACCAATACTCTAAAAGCACCAGAACCAGAATTATTATCGCTAGAAAAATATAAGATTCTCATAATTATTTATATTTGCATTTAAAGTCAGGATTTTTACGATTCTCGTATATCTTTAATACCACTTCAGGTTCAGTGGCTAGATCAAATTTTCTCGCGTATAGACATGGGTACTTATAATTATAAATCTTATCGTAATCTTTCATGGTTAATAATTTAGGCGCTTTAATGGTGTACCAATCACAATATAATAAAGCCCCTCCACGTTTATTCTTGAGAAGTAATTTATCATAATATGGAGAATTATATATAACTTCCGCCCAGATGTGCTCATCAGCGATAAGAGTTTTAGAATATTTCTCTATTAAATTATTATCTTCAATAGTTTTAACTAGATAACCCACGAGTTCTTTAGATATGGTAAACCATAATAAAGTGGTGGGCACTTTCCATGATTTAAATTGCTTATTCTTACCAACAGTCCAGCCAAATAATGTATCGACCATGACATCTCTAAAGGCCATGAGATTACGGTGCTTTCTTTGCCAAGCGGTATATGGTTTAGAATGATCTAGATGTAATCTTGAACGCTTGGTCCAATCAAATCTCACGTCGATAAATTCTTGTCCTTTATGTCTTTCTAAGAAAGCTTTAATTTCGCTATCGGGATATAAAGGAAGACATGATTCAGAAACCATGGTGAAATAATCATAATCAAGATTAAGGGTATTCTTCATAAGTGATAATGTTGCTGTCGTGGTGGTGATACCTCCCCAATAAACATCAAATCTATCAAGAATGAAATATATATTTTCTGTGTCTTTATATTTATTATATAAAAATTGAAATAAATCTTCTGATTTCTTATCGACAATAATAACTATTTGATTATCGCTAACATGAAGAAGTTGGATGAGATTATCCACTTGTTCTTGCTTGCTAGACGCCATTAAACCATAACATATCTTCATAATATAAATTCCCCTAATATGTTTATTATAAATAAATTTGCTTTATAAATGGATTATTTTTTTAAAAAAATATAGGGCATCTATCTAGATTAAGAAAAATGCATTTTTAAAAAAGGACAAAAGATTATAAAATGAATAAGAGGTTTTTATATTATGTATGATTATTTAATTGTTGGTTCTGGTCTATATGGCGCGGTATGCGCTTATGAACTTCATAAGTTAGGCTATAAAGTTTTAGTTATTGATAAAAGAGAACATGTAGGTGGCAATATCTACACTAAATTAGATGAAGGTATTAATGTTCATGTCTATGGAGCGCATATCTTCCATACATCTGATAAAGAGATATGGGATTATATCAATCAATTCGCTGAATTTAATAATTATATTAATTCTCCAGTGGCTAGATATAAGAACGAATGCTATAACTTACCATTTAATATGAATACTTTTACGAAATTATGGCCTGATGTATTTACTCCAGAAGAAGCTAAAAATAGAATCGAAGAAGAAAAGAAAGAATATCATATTGAAGAACCAAAAAATCTAGAAGAACAGGCTATTAATTTAGTGGGTAAGACCATCTATGAGAAATTAATTAAAGGCTATACCCAAAAACAATGGGGTAGAAGATGTGATGAATTACCAAGCTTTATCATCAAGCGTCTACCAGTTAGATTTACTTTTGATAACAATTATTTCAACGATAGATATCAAGGTAT
>CAJOOD010000006.1 GCA_905236085.1 uncultured Bacilli bacterium | reverse complement strand
TTGCCAAAGAAGAAGGCATTGAACTTAGCGATGAACAACTTAAAGCAGTAAGTGGAGGTGCTTGCACCGCTGAAACACACCACTGCCCTAACTGTGGTTCTCACGATTTTTCAAAAAGATCAAGAAGTTTTGCTCATCGTGTGTACGGATATTATTGCACATGCAATCAATGCGGTACTAAGTGGGAGATAGACTTATAAAATCGTCATAATTTCTTAATAAAATTTAGTTCAAAAGGAGACCTACAATGAAAGAATAACTATTAAAAGGCCTAAGCGAAGAACAAATTGCTAGATTGAAAAAATGTAAAAATCAAGAAGAAATATTTCTTATTGCTAAAGAAGAAGGCGTTGAATTAACCGATGAACAATTAGAAACCATTTCTGGTGGCGGTATTTGTGCGCCTGTTTGCCCACATTGTGGCACAAAAGAAGATGTGTATGTTGGTACGACTGAAGAGACATCCAACAAATATGTTTGTAAAAAATGTGGCGCGATTGTTGGCGATTTCGGTTTGAAAAAAGACCAAAATATATTAGATTTGCTAAAAAAATAGGTGTGCTTCAAGTACACATAAATCTTTTTAAGAAAGGAGAGCTTATGTTTAAGCTACTATTCAAAAACATGAGACCAAGAAACTGGATAGCGGTTGGTTTTATTTTCTTGCTTACACTGGGACAAGTCTTCTTCATGATGCAGATTGTCTCATATATCAGCTTACTTACAGGAGCTGTAGCGGAAAGTCAAAGCAAAGGCGTTGCCGAAATCTGGTGGTATGGTCTATACATGATTATTTGTGCTATCTTGATGGCGGTTGTAGAAATCATTATTAGATTTGTTGCTAGTGCGACCGCGAGTAGCACAGTGACCCACCTCAGGCAGAAAATGTATGAAAAAGTGAACAATTTCGCAATCGCGGACTTTGCTTCATTTTCTACTGAATCTTTAATTACTAGAACCACTAATGATATGCAGAATGTTCACCTTGCATGGTTGACATTCCTTAAGACTGCATTTGTCGCTCCAATTACCATGGTTTGGTCAATCATTCTTTTAACTCAATTTGCTAGTCCTTCTTTAACCGCTGTTACCATTGTATGGGTTCTATTACTTGTTATCGCGGTAATAACTTTACTATTAATGGTTACTCCAAAATTCAAAATCGTACAAAAACTCACCGATGCTTTAAATGTAGCTTCAAGAGAAAATCTTACCGGTGTTAGAGTTGTTAGAGCTTTCAATGCTGAATCATATCAAGAAAGCAAATTTGAAAAAGTTAACGTTGAATTCACGAAAGTACAAATCTTCACAGGTCGTGTTCTTTCTGTCTTCACTCCTATTGTTATGCTCGTCATGATGGGCTTATCTTTATCTATCCTTTGGGCTAGTGCTTATGTCCTTAACGGATTAGATATGGATGCCGCTAATCAAGCATTTGCGACTACGAACGCCTTTGTCATGCTCGCTAATCAAATTGTTATGTCCTTTGTACTTTTAGTTACTCTTATCGTTATCTGGCCAAGAGCTTCTGTTAGTGCGAAACGTATTCAAGAAGTTATCGACCACGAAGTTTCTGTCTTAGATACTGATCATCCAGTGGAATTCAAAGAAAAAGGCACAATTGAATTTAAAAATGTAGGCTTTGCTTATCCTGGTTCTGATAAAGAAGCTGTTTCAAATATTTCCTTTAAAGTCAATAAAGGTGAAACAATTGCCTTTATCGGTGCGACTGGTAGCGGTAAGACTACCATTATTAATATGATTCCTCGTATGGCGGACTGCACTAGTGGTGAAGTTCTTGTCGATGGTGTCAATGTTAAAGATGTCTTGCAAAGCGATTTACGTGATCGTATTGGTTACGCTCCTCAAAAAGGTTTCTTATTTAAAGGCATTATTAAAGATAATATCGCTTTTAAAAATCCTGAGATGTCACTTGCTGATGTTAGATGGGCCGCAGAAATTGCTGACGCTGATGGATTTGTCAGCGCCAAACGTAATGGCTATGATTCTGAAGTAGCTCAAGGTGGTAACAATTTTTCTGGTGGTCAAAAACAAAGACTATGTATCGCTAGAGCGGTGGCTACTAAACCGGAGATTTTAATCTTTGATGACTCTTTCTCTGCGCTTGATTATCGCACTGATAAAACAGTTAGAGCCCGTATTGCCAAATCGCTTCCAGATACCACTAGAGTTATCATTGCTCAACGTGTTGGTACCATTATGGATGCCGATCAAATCGTGGTTCTTGATCACGGTCAAATGGTGGGCATTGGCAAACATAAAGATTTAATTAGAAATTGTCCTGTTTATCAGGAAATTGCCTTATCACAACTTAGCAAGGAGGAATTAGGTTTATGAGTAAACAAGTAAAGAAAAGCTCCAACAAACTTGGCGCGCTTGTCAAAGCATTCCGTAAATATTACGTCCCATTTGCTATTTCTATTGTCTTATTAATAGCCTCTGTTGTATTCACCATTTTAACTCCAGGCACTATTCGTAATCTTACTAATGCCATATCGCCTGTTGGTAAAACTGCGGTTGACGGCAAATTCGCTGTCGATTTTGACTTAGTATTATATTACGCAATATTATTAATGATTTATATTGGTTCTTCTTTTGTCACTAGCATTATTTCTGGATTGATTTTAAACACCATCATCCAAAAATTCTCTAAAGACTTAAAGACCCAAATCTCGGCAAAAATCAACAAATTGCCATTGAATTATTATGATACCACCCAAATCGGTGATATTCTCTCCACCATTACTAATGACGTTGATACCTTATCAACTTCCTTACAAAACTCGGTAAGTGTGCTTGTTCAATCTAGTGTTATGCTCATTGGTGTATTTATCGCCATGTTCATCGCTTGCTGGCAAATGGCTCTTGTGGTTATTGCCTCCTTACCAATCATGCTTATCATCATTCTCCTCACTTTCAAAGTTGCCTTACCATTATTTGATAAGAACCAAAAAGTTCTTGGTGAAGTTAACGCAGTTGTGGAAGAAAATTATTCTGGTCAACTTGTTATTAAAGCCTTCAACGCTGAAAAGGCCAAGATTGAAGAATTTAAAGCAAAGAATGATTTACTTGGTTCTATCTTATATAAATCTCAAGCCTATGGCGGACTTATTGAACCGGCGATGTCATTTGTCTCTTATTTGACTTATGCCGCAGTATTAATCGCCGGCGGATTATTGTTCGCTAACGGAAGCATTAACGATATCGGTATTATTACTGGATTTATCGTTTACGTCTCCTTGTTCCAAGAACCACTTTCTCAAATTGGTCAAGCCAGCTCAACCATTCAACTTGGTACCGCTGCTTGTAATAGAGTATTTAACTTCCTCGAACAAGAAGAACTTTCAGAAGAAGGCGAAAAGCCAATTCTTCTTGACCACAACAACATCCGTGGTGAAGTAGAATTTAAAGATGTCTGCTTCGGTTATGATCCAAACAAACTCACCATTAAACACTTCTCTGGCAAGATTAAACCAGGTATGAAAGTTGCTATTATTGGTCCTACCGGCGCTGGTAAAACAACATTAGTTAACTTATTAATGAGATTCTATGAACTCACAAGTGGTGATATCTTAGTGGATGGTGTATCTATTAAAGATATGTCACGTCATGAATTAAGAGACATCTTTGGTATGATTTTACAAGAAACATGGGTTATTAATGGTTCGCTAAGAGAAAATATTGTCTATAATCTCAAGAATGTTGATGAAAATAGACTAAAAGAAATTCTTGAAGAAACCAACTTAAGCCATTATGTGGAAACATTACCTCAAGGTATTGATACAGTTATCCAAAAAGAAAGCGCTCTTTCTTCTGGACAAAAACAACTTGTTACCATTGCTAGAGCGATGACTGAAAACGCCCCAATGCTCATTCTTGATGAAGCTACAAGTAATGTAGACACTAGAACAGAAATCTTAATTCAAAAGGCGATGGACTCTCTCACCAGTGGTAGAACAAGCTTCGTTATTGCTCACCGTTTATCTACGATTAAAAATGCCGATTTAATCTTTGTTATGAAAGACGGTAACATTGTAGAAACCGGTACTCATGATTCCTTAATGAAGCTCGGCGGTCTTTATAGCGAAATTTATAATTCTCAATTCAATTAATAACTAAAGACCATAAATATCTAAAATAAGGCCAATCTGCGAAGGTTGGCCTTTATTGTTTATATAGAATTAATAAAAATATTGCGCTTTTGCAGTGAAAAATAATTTATATTTAAATAAACGACGAGAATTTTATACTTTGTGAATATTTTTATACACTTTTTAGAAAAATATTATATAATATTTTATGTGGAAAAAAAAGAAGGACGCATATCTAGCCCCGAAGAATTAAATAAACGCTTGCAAAGCACATCTTTTGTGACTTGGCTTATTTTAGGCATTGTTGCTGCTTTATTGATTGGATTATTTACTTGGTCATGCATACATGAATTAAAAATATGCTTAACCGGTAAAGCTACTATTAATGATGGAGTTGCTACTCTTGTTATTGATGATAATGATTTAAATAAACTTAAAGTAGGACAAGTGGTTGATATTAACAATATAAAGGGCGAGATTTTATCCATTAATGAAGATCGTACTCCAGTAGTTACTCATTTTGAACTCGCGAATGGAGATTATGAATACACAATTATTCTTGAAGAGAAGAAACCTATTTCCTTTGTATTTGGTAATTAATAATGAAAAAACAAACTAAAGTTAAAGAACAATTAAGCAAAGGCGTGGCGAAAACACCAATAGTCATGCAATTAGAAGCTCTAGAATGTGGAGCGGCTTCTTTAACAATGATTATGGCTTATTATGGCAAATGGGTACCTTTAGAAGAAGTTAGAGTGGACTGTGGCGTTTCTCGTAATGGTAGTAACGCGAAAAACATATTAAGAGCCGCGGCTAAATACGGTTTTAAATCCAAAGGTTATGCTTATAATGTTAAAAAAATTAAAGAAAAAGGGCACTTTCCCGCGATTATTCACTGGGGTGGCGGTCACTTTGTTGTTTTAAATGGTATTAGAGGCAACAAGGCAATTATTAACGATCCTGCGAAAGGCTTAGTTAAAGTTGACCTACAAACTTTTGATAAAATTTATACCGGCATCTTCTTAGAGATATGGCCTGGTGAAGACTTTGTTCCAAGCGGAAAGAAGAAATCTATCTTCTCCTTTGCTAAGAAGAGACTTAAAGGTGCGGCGGCCCTTATTGCATTCTTCTCCATTACTACGATTATTACATATATCTTTACGATTATATCTCCGGCGACTAATCAGATATTCGTGGACTATCTTTTAGGAGGCAAAAACACTAATTGGTTATTACCTTTCATATATATTGTCTCAGGGATTGGTTTGTTGCAGGTTGTTGTTACCCTTGTTCAAGCCATATATCAATATAAAATTAGAGGTAAATTAGATTTAATTGGATCCACCACATACATGTGGAGAATCTTAAGACTTCCAATCGATTTCTTCTCCCAAAGAATGGTTGGTGACTTGCAATCTCGTCAAGCCGAAAACTCCTCAATCGCTGAAACATTAGTTAATGTCTTTGCTCCTATTTTCTTCAACGCCATTATGATTGTGGTCTATTTGACTATCATGATCACTAAGAGTCCGATATTGACTCTTGTTGGTGTTGCCACCATTGTTATTAATATCTTTGTTTCTAGATACATTTCTAATGTTAGAGTTAATATTTCTCGAGTCCAAGCTAGAGATAACGCTAAATTGTCAGCAATGACTTCTAAAGGTATCGAGATGGTAGAAACCATTAAATCCAATGGCGCAGAAAACGCCTATTTCACCTCATGGTCAGAAGTACAAAATGATGTCTGCAAAAGTCAGCTAAAATTAGCAAAAACCAATCAATTCCTGGGTATAATTCCGTTAATTGTGTCCGCTATTGCGAATTATGGAATCATGATTTTAGGTGTTTATTTTACCATTCAAGGTCAATTCACTGTTGGTACTATTTTAGCTTTCCAAGGATTGTTGGCTTCCTTCTTGGCTCCTGCTAATACGATTATTTCCAGCGGACAAACATTACAAGAAATGCGTACATCTATGGAAAGAGTAGATGATGTTTTGGAATATCCATTAGATAAGAATGTTACAAGAAGTATTGAAACTGATGATTATTCCAAAATTAAAGGTAATTTGGAATTAAAACACATTACATTTGGTTATTCAATTTTAGATAAACCTGTTATTGAAGACTTTAGTTTAAGTATCAAACAAGGACAAAAAGTTGCAATTGTCGGTTCAACTGGTAGTGGCAAATCCACATTATCTAAACTGATTTCTGGATTATATTCTCCTTGGAGTGGCGAAATTATCTTTAATGGCAAGAAGATGGAAGAGATTGATCATGATATCTTTACTTCGTCTATCGCTGTTGTTGACCAAGATATTACCTTATATGAAGATACAATCATGAACAATGTTAAGATGTGGGATGAATCTATCGAAGATTATGAAGTCATTATGGCATGTAATGATGCTCAAATACACGAAAAGATTATAGCAAGAGATGGAGGCTATAATGCCTTAGTCTTAGAAGGTGGTAAGAACTTCTCTGGTGGAGAAAAACAAAGATTAGAAATCGCTCGTTCTTTGGCTATGGATCCATCTATTATCATTCTTGATGAAGCCACTAGTGCGTTAGACGCTAAAACTGAGCATGATGTTGTTCAATCTATTAAGGCGAGAGGTATTACCACGATTGTTATTGCGCATAGATTATCCACGATTAGAGATGCTGATTTGATTGTGGTTTTATCTAAAGGTTTAGTTGTTGAGCAAGGAACTCACGACGAATTAATGAAATTAAAAGGTTATTATTATGACCTTGTTACAAATGAATAAGGGAGCATTCTATGGGTTGGTTTGAAGAACAAGTGAAGAAAAGAAAAAAACTCGACAATCAATCGTTCGAAGATTCTTTCATGTCGCTTGCGGGTCTAAAAATAGACAACAAGAACAATCTCAGCGAAGAAGCTCTTAGAGAGAATTATGCGATTAGCCAGATTCTTACTTTCTTCCATCATCAAATGGTAGATATTCCTACTAATATCACTGTCTTTAAAGACAAACTTAATTATGCTTTAAAACAATATGATATCGAATATAGAAAAGTAGAATTAAATGATGAATATGTTCACGATACTAAATCACCAATTTTGATTTATACTTTCTTACATAACATTCCTGTTATTTTGTTCCCACACGGAAAAGATGAATATTATTACATCAACTATCAAACTGGTAAGAGAGTCAAAATTAAAGCAGAATTAATCAATAGATTTGAAATTGATGCTTATTTATTCTATCGCCCTTTACCAAATACCAAAGTCACTATCAAAGAATATATTAAATACATCCGTAAATCTATCACTGTTCTTGATATCGTCTTACTTGTCCTTATGTATGCAGCGGTGACAGGTGTTGGTTTATTGCTACCATATTTCACGAGGCAGTTGACGGGCGACGTTGTGGCTTCTAATCCTCCAAATTATGGCTTATTTATAGTTACCTCAATATATGTTGTAGCCGCGGCTTTAGGACAACTTTTCATTCAAGGAATTCAAGGTTATGTCAATACGCGAATTACTGTAAAAGTAGGTAAAGCGATAAAAGAAGCTACGATGATGCGTGTATTATCTCTTCCTGCTTCATTCTTTAAGAAATATAATACCGGTGAATTAACTGCAAGATTTAGCAGTGTTATCAGCCTCGCTAATATTCTTATTAATGGTGTGTTGATGACCATTGTCTCCTTTGCTATGTCCTTATCTTATTTATTCCAATTAATAGGATTTGCACCATCTTTGATTTTACCAGTTGTTATCATCTTATTAGCGACAGCAGGATTTGATATAACTGTGGCCTTAGTGCAGAGAAATCACACCGCGAAGACCTTAGAACTCAATTCTAAAGTAACTGGTGTTACTTATGAAATGATTAACGGTATTCAAAAGATTAGATTATCCGGTTCAGAAAAAAGAGTATTTTCCAAATGGGCAAGCACTTATTCTCGTTCCGCGAAATTAACATATCATCCACCTTTAATTATTCGTGTTTCCACGGCGATTAGCTTATTCATCACTCTTGTGGGTAATATTGTTATCTATTATGTTGCCGCGAGAAATAATTTAGACGCTGGAAGTTATATGGCTTTCGTTACCAGTTATGGTATTTTATCTGGAGCCTTTGCCTCATTATCCTCTATGACCAGTGTTTTAGCCTCTATTGGACCAGTATTTAATATGGCTCGACCAATATTAGAAACCGAGCCTGAAACCAGCACTGGCAAGATTACTTTAGATTCAATTAAAGGAAACATTAAATTAGATGATGTTTCATTTAAATATGCTGATAATGGACCACTTGTTCTTAACCATCTATCCTTAGATATTAAAGAGGGTGATTATGTGGCTATTGTTGGACAAACAGGATGCGGTAAATCTACATTGGTTAGATTGCTTCTTGGCTTTGAAAAACCATTAGAAGGAAATGTTTATTTTGATGATTATAACGTTAATGACGTTGATTTAGTTTCCTTAAGAAGAAATATTGGTACTGTTATGCAAAGCGGATCATTATTCCACGCGGATATCTTCTCTAATATCATTATCTCTTCACCAGATTTAAAAGAAGAAGATGCTTGGGTAGCTGCAGAAATTGCTAATATTGCCGATGATATCAGAGCAATGCCTATGGGAATGAAGACCGTTATTTCTGAAGGTCAAGGCGGCATTTCTGGTGGTCAAAAACAAAGAATTATGATTGCTAGAGCAATTGTTCATAGACCAAAGATTTTAATCTTTGATGAAGCCACTAGTGCATTAGACAACAAGACTCAAAAGAGCATTACTGAATCTATTGATAAACTCAATTGTACAAGAATCGTTATTGCTCATAGATTATCTACAATTAAGAGCGCAGACCGTATTATCATGCTTGAAGGTGGTAAAATTATTGAAGACGGCAATTATCAAACCTTGATTGAAAAGAAAGGCAAATTCGCGGAATTAGTCAATAGACAAAGATTAGACAATAACAATTAATTTATGGAGAAACTATTATGAAATTCAATTTAGAGAATGACACATTAACCATTTATTTAGAAGGTCAATTGAATTCTTATAACGCTGAAGCGGTTGAAAAAGAAATTAATGCGATTGTTGACGCTCAAAAATTCGCTCATTTAGCATTAGATTTCAACGATTTGAAATACATTTCTTCCGCTGGATTAAGAATTATTATGGCCTTAAGACAACGCTATAGCGATATCGTCTTAAAAAGAGTATCCAATGATATCAATGATATCTTTACAATGGTTGGATTTCAAAGCATCATTATTATTGAAAGGAAATAATTGATAATATGAAAGAAGAATTGTTAAAAGGATTAAGCCAAGAACAAATCGCTAAATTAAAAAAATGCAAAGACAATGAAGAAATCTTAAAAGCAGCGAAAGAAGAAGGGCTTGAACTTACCGATGAACAATTAGATGCGGTCAACGGAGGTAATTGCCTTACTGATTTCGATTGTCCAAAATGTGGCAAAAATATCGATGGTAATAGTTGCGACGATTATTATAATTATGTATGCCCTCATTGCGGTTACCAATTTAAAAAAGCAAAAACCATTTATTAATAAATTTAAGAAAAATATGCCGGAATTGATGTAGAATTCCGGCTTCATTTCTATTAAGGCATAATTTTTATTTAACCCAAAATATTCACGGACAAAACCTTCTATCTAAATGTTAAATAATTTGCTAAAATAATAGTGTTATTTATTTACACAAATTAATTGAGGAGGAATTTTCTCTATGTCTAAAAATTATCTTCAAGAACATGAAGAGGCTTATACACCTCGTTTAGTAATGGAAGAAGCTAGCCGTTGCTTATTATGTCTTGATGCTCCTTGCTCTAAGAGCTGTCCTGCCGGAACCGATCCTGCAAAATTTATTCGTTCCGTCAGATTTAAAAATGTTAAAGGAGCTGCGGAAACAATTAGAATCAATAATGTCTTAGGAAGCATATGTGCAAGAGTATGTCCAACAGAAAGATATTGTCAAGCTGGTTGTTCTAGATGCGGAATTGATAAGCCAATTGATATCGGTCGTATTCAAAGATATGTCACCGATTATGAAGATGCTTTAAAGATGGATATTCTTGAACCAGCAGCAAAAAATGGTAAGAAAGTAGCCATCATTGGTAGCGGTCCTTCAGGATTAACCGCGGCCAGCGAATTAGCATTATTAGGCTATCAAGTCAAGATTTATGAAAAAGAAAATAAAGCTGGTGGATATCTAAGATATGGTATTCCATCATATCGCTTACCAAACGAAATTATCGATAAAGAAATCGCTCGCATTGTCAAACTCGGTGTTGATATCGTTTTAAACACCAAAGTAGGAGAAGATATTTCCTTTGATAATATTAAAAAAGACAACGATGCAGTTATATTAGCTATTGGAAATAATAAGGGCAAATCATTACCTTTATTTGATAATAATTCTAAGGCTGTTCTGGCTGTTGATTGGCTAAAGAAAGTTAAAGAACGCAAAGGAAAAGTTAAAATCCCTGATAATGTCTTAGTTATTGGTGGAGGAGATGTCGCGATGGATGTGGTGACAACCTTAAAGAAATTGGGTTGCTTATATGTTAGTGATGTAGTCTATGAAACTTTCCAAGAATTTAAGGCTAGTAAAAAGGAATTAGAAATGGCCCAAAAAGAAGGAGTTACCATTATTGATGGCTATGTTCCTGTTGCAACAGGTAGAGGCGGAATTGTGAAATTCAAACATCGTTATCTACCTCACGAATTAAAGATTAAAGCTGATTTAATTATCCTTGCGGTTGGTCAATATAGTGATGTCGAAAATTTACCTATTAAATTAGAAAAAGGTGAAGTAGATGCTGATGGAAATCATTATAAAGACAACATCTTCTTCGCTGGAGATATCGGACACGGAGAAAAGACTGTTGTTTACAGTGTTAAATTAGGCAAAGAAGTGGCGAAAGCCGTTGATGAATATTTAGGAGGAAAATAAGATGGTCCATAAAGATTTATCAATTACATTTATGGGAGTTAAATTCCCAAATCCATTCTGTTTATCATCGTCCCCTGTTGGTAACTGTTATGAAATGTGCGCGAAAGCATATGAAAGCGGCTGGGGTGGAGTGGTTTTTAAAACCATTGGTCCTAAACATTATCTTATCGATGAAGTTTCTCCTCGTTTTGATGCTTTAACCAAGGAAAACGAGCCTTTCGTAGGTTTTAAGAATATGGAACAAATCGCTGAGCATCCATTAGAAGAGAATTTAGCGGATTTAAGAAAATTAAAAAAGAACTATCCAAATAATGTCTTAATTGCTTCAATCATGGGAAGTAATGAAGAAGACTGGGAAACTCTTGCTAGACTGGTTACTGAGGCTGGCGCGGATATGATTGAGCTTAATTTCTCTTGCCCTCAAATGACTTCTCACGCTATGGGTAGTGATGTTGGAAGTAATCCAAAATTATGTAAGAAATATTGTGAAGCGGTACGAAGAGGAACCCATCTTCCATTTATGGCTAAGATGACACCTAATATTACCGATATGTGCGATCCAGCGATTGCCTCTATTGAAGGAGGAGCAAATGGTATATCGGCGATTAACACCATCAAATCCATCATTAATGTTGATTTAGATAAGAAAGTTGGTCTTCCAATTATTAACGGTAAATCTTCTATATCTGGATATTCTGGTAAGGCAGTTAAACCGGTTGCATTACGTTTTATTCAACAGATGAGAAGCAATCCTAAATTAAAAGATGCAGAATTATCTGGTATAGGTGGTATTGAGACCTGGGAAGATGCTGCAGAATTTATCCTATTAGGTTGTAAGAACCTCCAAGTTACCACAGCGATTATGCAATATGGTTATCGTATTGTAGAAGATTTATGTAATGGACTAATGCATTATATGGATGAGCAAGGCGTTGATCATTTAGAAGACTTAGTGGGATTAGCTAATAGAAATATTATTCCAGCGGAAGAACTTGATCGTGATTACATTGTCTATCCAGAAATCAATTCCGATAAATGTGTGGGGTGTGGAAGATGTGTAATTTCTTGTTTTGATGGAGCACATCAAGCCATGGAATGGGATGAAGAAAAGCGTCGTCCAAATTGCAATCACGACAAATGTGTTGGCTGCTTATTATGTGGGTTGGTTTGTCCTGTTGGCGCGATAAAATTAGGCGAAAAAGTCTTAAAACCCGGACGAAAAATTAAAAATTTGCAAAAAGTAGTCCTTCAAGCATCGATGGAAAAATTATAATTGTTTCTAATTTTCCTTAACAAAAATATGGGGCTGTCTTGAAGATAGCCCTTTTATATACAGATATGTTCTTATTAATTGAGCTTCGATGAGAATTAATATTTTAAAGCAATGATATTAATTTTTATTATATAAAGGTGTGACACTTTTGTGACGACGAGTTGTTAAAATACACTTATAGGAGATACAAGTGTTATGAGAGAAGAATTATTAAAAGGCTTAAGTGAAGAACAAATTACCAAAGCAAAAGCTTGTAAGAATCAAGAAGAATTATTAAAACTGGTTAAGCAAGAAGGCATCGAATTAAACAACGAACAATTAGAAGCCATTAATGGTGGTGGATGCGGAACTAGTCGCAAATGTCCAAAATGCAAATCCAATAATTATAAAATGCTTCCACACAAAAGCACAATGATGGGTGCTGAGCTTTACGGATATAAGTGTTTAGACTGTGGTTACACCTGGGAAGAATAACATTAGACTGAATCAGCTAAGACAAAAATCTTTCAAAAAAGTTGATATTTGCAGTTTAAATTGCAAATTTTGACGACATTTGTCATGATTTAGTAACGTTATTAAAATTTGAAAAGTAAATTTATTTACATTTAGAAAAGAAAAGAACAATAGCTCGAGATGCCGCGAAAGGCTTAATGATTATCGCTGTTATATTTTTATCATTATTACAAAATAACGTTTAAAAGAACAAGAATATATCAGCAATCAATTACATAGACATCAGTGTCTTCTAATTCACCGTGCCCCCAATCTTCTTTCTTAGTAATTAAATATTCAAATCCATTTTTTTCTAAACATTTAGATGATCCTTTATTTATTGGTAGCACATGAGCGGTAACAATTCTAACTTTGGTGTTATTTCTAAGATAATATAATAAGGCATTGACACAGCTACTTCCTAAACCTTTATGCCAATATTGAGATAAAAATCTATAACCTATTGAGACGATCATTCCTGAAGCCTTGTAGTCATAGAATTCTGCGATACCCACTAGTTGGGCAGGATTATCTTTTTCATAGACACCTAAAATACATTGCTTATCTCTAAATAAATCCATGTTAGATATTTTATCTATTGCTTCTTCAATACTTCCTTGACGCTCAATAAGAAAAGACGGTTCATATTCATATACTTTTTCATCATTTCTAATTGATATTATTCCATCAATATCATCTTTAGTGAGGCTACGAACTATTAATCTATTATTTTCTATTTGCATAACTCTTCCTAATGAATACATTATCACATATATTTGAGCAAAATATAAAATATTACTTATTATCGGTTTGGGTAGAAAATAATTTGTCCAAAGACTTAAATATTTGCGATATAACAACCACAGAAAGCCTTCTCTTTTGTTTTTGTGGATATTAACATTGAAAGACTTTCTTTTTAATTGTTACCTACATATATCAAACGGTATCCAGCGCCTTTTTCTTGATAGACTTTGAGACAAGAATAATTAATAATTATAGATATGAAAACCATCGAGGTTATATTTATAGATATAAACAAGATATCTAGTGAGGCTTTATTTAATTCTTCTTTTTTGAGCGATGATAATGTTTTTAATTTATCCAAATATAAAGTAGAGGAAGTAAAAAAGGAAAAAGCGTGTTCGCTTATTGTTAAAAATAAATATATTGGTGAGTATCAGCTCAATAAATATGGTAAGCCAATTTGTAAGAGCTGTTATTTTAATATCAGCCACTCCAAAGGAGCGTTGGTGTTCGTTAAGGATGATAAAGAAATAGGAATAGATATAGAGAAGATTAGAAAGGTTGATGATAAGCTGGTGGATTATATCTCTTCTAAAGAAGAAAGAAAATATATTAATAATGAAATTAATTTCTATGAGATATGGACGAGCAAGGAATCACTAGTTAAAGCTATAGGGACTGGTATTGGCAAAGTAAAAGAAATACCAGGCTTACCAATAAACGGAATAAAAAAATATATAAATAATGAATATTTTATTAAAAATATTAAGTATAATGATTTTATAATATCTATAACAAGAAAAGAAATAGAGCCGTTTGATATAAAGATAAAGGAAATTGAAGAACTATGAGTAAATTTTACCCCTTGTCAACTAGTGAAGAAGGATTGTATATCTCTTCTTTATCTTCTGGAGATGCTTACAATCTCGCTAATACCATTAATTTAGGCAAAGATGTTAATTATGAAAGGGTAGAAAAAGCATTAAAAGATGTTTTTGCTGCTCACCCATATCTATTCACTATTCTTTCTTTAGATGAAAACGGAAACCTAGTTAAGCATATCGAAGAAGAAGATATTAAACTACCTCTTATAGAAGCAAACCAAGTCAACATTGATTCTAAACCATATCAATTATTAAATTCTCATCTATATCGCTTTGCCTTATATAAAGATAATGGTGAATATATATTCTATTTTGATTTCCATCATATCATTATGGACGGCAGTTCTTTAAAAATATTTATAGACGACTTCTTATCCGCGTTAGAAGGTAAAAAATTAGAAAAAGAAGTCCAATCTGCGGGCGAATTTGCTTTATTAGAAAGAAATTCCTTTGATTCTATAGAATATAAAGAAGCAAAAGAATATTATGAAAAATTGGTGGGCGGAATAGAAACGGACTCCACTCCTGTAGAAGA
Organism: uncultured Bacilli bacterium; assembly: GCA_905236085.1. Classification (GTDB taxonomy): domain Bacteria; phylum Bacillota_I; class Bacilli_A; order RFN20; family CAG-826; genus CAJOOD01. The sequence goes on along the minus strand of CAJOOD010000006.1, from coordinate 14,507 downwards.
TAAAAACGATGGTGAAGTGAAATACGCAAATATTCGTGTTCCTTTAAAAATCACCGATAAGGAAGTTAAAAACTTAACCAAGAAATTAAATATTAAAACATCTTCCTTTTTCTTAAGTGCTTTCGCATATTTATTAAGCAAGATTAATATGGAAAACGAGGCCCTCTTCCTCACTGTTAATAATGGAAGAAATGATGATGTCCGTCATAGTGTTGGCTCTTATGTTAAAACTTATCCCTTCTATCTTTCATATCTAGATGAAGATAAAGTTGAAGATTATTTATTTAAGGCTAACAAGCAGATAATTGATAGTGTTAAAAATAATATCTATCCATTCTCTCATATGAATAAAGACCTTGGTGTAAGCGCGGATGTCTTGTTCGCCTACCAAGGTGATTATTTCTATTCTGGAAGATACAATAACAAAGAATTAATTGTTAATCCGTTACTTAGAAAAGACGGAAAAGAAAAAATAAGTGTTGAATTGCACCGTTTAGGCAATAATTTTGTCATTTGGGTTGAATATCGAAGCGACTTATATTTAGAAAGCACGATTAATCATCTCATCAAAGAATATGACATCGTATTAAAAGAATTATTAAGAAGAGAAAAATTAATCGATATCAATCTTGTTGATGATGAAGAATTAGAATTACTCGAATCATTTAATAAGACCAACTTCCCATATATTGAAGATAATAAAACCATCCTTGATGACTTCTTAGATGTCGTTAAGAAATATCCTGATAATATCGCAGTGGTTTATAAAGATAAAAAATATACCTATCGTGAAGTTGATGAGATAACCACGAGGATCGCTAATGAGTTAATACGTCTAGGGGCCAAGAAAGAAAAAGTTGTCTCTATCTTAACAAGAAAATCAGAGAACATTGTTCTAGCCAGTTTAGGGGTAATTAAATCTGGTGCGGCTTATCAACCTCTAGACCCAACTTATCCTAAAGACCGCTTATCTTTCATGGTAAAAGATGCAAGTGCGATTATCTTAATTAGAGAAAAAGAACTCGATGATTTAATCGATGATTTTAACGGAAACGTAATATTTACCGAAGATTTGCTGGCTTTTAGTGATAATTCTAAGATTAAAACCCGCCCATCGCCTAAAGATTTATTTATCATGCTTTATACTTCTGGTTCCACTGGTGTGCCTAAAGGTGTAATGCTTGAACATGGTAATATATTTGCTTTCTGTCGATATTATCGTCAAGCTTTTGATTTTAAAGCGGGCTCACGTAACGCCGCATATGCATCATATGGCTTCGACGCTGATATGATGGACTTATATCCCACTTTAACTAGTGGAGCAACAGTTTATATTATTCCTGATGAGATGAGACTTAATCTCGTCGAATTAGGCAAATATTATAACGATAATAAAATCACCCATGCCTTTATGACCACTCAAGTGGGAAGACAATTTATCAGTGAAATCAAAGTTGACTCCCTCTTATATTTCTTGGTAGGTGGAGAAAAATTAGTGCCAATGGATCCTCCTAAAGGTGTTAAATTCTATAATATTTATGGACCAACAGAAGGAACGGTGTTCTGCACTCAACAAGAAGTAAAAGAAAATTATCACCGTATCCCTATTGGAAAATGCTTAACTGATTATAAGATTTATGTCTTAGATAAAAACAAGAAGAGACTACCAATTTTTACCAGCGGTGAGTTATATATCTCTGGTCCTCAAGTAGCAAGAGGATATTTAAACCGTGAAAAAGAAAACAAAGAAGCTTTCTTAACTAACAATTTCACCAAAGAAGAGAAATTTAAAAGATTATATAAGACTGGAGATATTGTCCGCTTATTAGAAGATGGAACAGTTGATTTTATTGGAAGAAAAGATGGGCAAGTAAAGATTAGAGGCTTTAGAGTGGAACTCTCTGAAGTCGAAAAAGTTATCCGTGATTATAAAGGTATTAAAGATGCGACTGTTAAAGATTTTACCGACCCAAGTGGCGTTAAATTTATTGTCGCCTATATCGTTAGCGATAATAAAATCGATATCGATGATTTAAATAACTTTATCTTGGAAAGAAAGCCTCCATATATGGTTCCAGCTTATACGATGCAAATCGATAAGATACCTTTAAATCAAAACCAAAAAGTTAATAAACGTCTATTACCTGTTCCAGAATTAAAAGTAGAAGAAAAGATTCTACCAAGGAACAAAGATGAAGAAGATATCTATAACATATTAAAAGATGTTTTAGGCCACGACCAATTTGGCGTAACAAATGATATGTTCGATGTGGGATTAACTTCTGTTAGTTCGATTAGATTTACCATATTGTTATCTAAAAAATATAATAAATCAGTAGAAAACAGCGATTTAAAATCTCATCCAACTGTCGCCTCTTTAGCGGAATTCCTCATTAATAAAGACGAAGATGAAGCATTTGAAACATACGAAGAATATCCATTAACCAAGACCCAAGAAGGCATCTTTGTGGAATGTGTTTCTAAAGCTAATTCCACAACTTATAACATTCCTTATCTCTTCAAATTAGATGAGAATATTGATTTAAATAAATTAAAAAATGCGATTATTAAAACAATCGATAATCACCCATATCTCAAATCCACATTATTTATGGATGATAATGGAAATATCCTTGCAAGAAGAAATAAAGAAGCAAGCAAAGTGGATATTTATCAAAAAGAAATAGATATCAAATCGTTAATTAGACCATTTGCCATTTTAAATTCTACTTTATATCGTGTGGAAATATATGAAGGGAAAGATAATTATCTTTTCTTAGACTTCCATCATATCTTATGTGATGGCTCTTCTGAGGCTATTATTCTAAACGATATTAATAAAGCATATTTGGGAGAAGAATTAGCTTCCGAATCCTTCAGCGGTTATGAAGTAGCGTTAAAAGAAAAAATGGACCTCGAAAGTGGCAAGCTTGAAGAGGCAAAAGCCTTCTATCAAAAGGTATTAAAAGATGTCGATGGTGAATATGTTTTGAAAAACGATTTAAAAGTCGAAGATAATTCTAAATTACAATCCGTTGATTATTCCTTAAATGTAGATAATGATAAAGTTAATGAATTTGTTAAGAAAAATAAATTAACTAATAACGCTCTATTTAATTTTGCTTTCGCCTTTACATTAGCTAAATTCATCTATAGCGATGATTGCTTATATGAAACCATTTATAACGGTAGAAAATCTTCTAAAGTAAGTAACACCGTATCTATGCTTGTTAAGACTCTACCAGTCTATATCAAATATCAAGAAGATGATAATGTCCTTAATAAGATTATTGAGATGAAAAATCTCCTATCAGACTTAGAAGAAAATGATCTATATTCCTTTGGTGATATCGCGAATGATTATAACTTAAAAGCCAGCATCATTTTTGCTTATCAAGGCGATAATTTCAATTTCGATAATATCGGAGGATATAAGGTTACTCCTATATTATTAGAAAGCGACACTCCTAAGAGTGATTTTGGCTTAGATATATTCTTAGAAAATAATATATTTAGAGCCCATTTTGAATGGGATCAATCCTTATATAATATAGAAACCATCAAATCATTTAAGCGATTATATGAATTGGTGCTAAATGAATTATTGGTTAAGAATAATATCAAAGATATTAATTTATTAACTCAAGAAGATGAGGAATTATATCATAAATTCAACCAAACCCAAGTTGATATACCAGATATTACCGTTAATAAGCTTTTAGAAAAGCAAGCTTTAAATCAACCTAATAAGGTTGCGGTTATCGCTAAAAACGGAAAATTAACATATCAAGAATTAAATGAAGCGGCGAACAAAGTCGCGCATCAATTAATTGATTTAAATCTATCATTAAGTGATAAAGTCATCATGTTTATGCCGCGTATTAAAGAAGCCTATGTGGTAAGACAAGGCATTATTAAATCTGGTGGAGCCTTTGTTCCAGTTGATCCTAAATATCCGGATGATCGTGTAAGTTATATTATCACTAATTCTGGTAGCAAATTCCTCATCTCCACGAAAGAGATTATTAAAGATAAAGAAGAATTGATTAAATCTACGAACATTACCGCTTTAGCGGTAGAAGATATCTTATCTAACAACAAGATAGATAATCCTAATATCGATATTCCTCAATCATCTTTGGCCTATATCATCTATACTTCTGGCTCCACTGGTAGACCAAAAGGAGTGATGATATCACATCGTAATTTGTTAAATTATGTTTTAGATGGCTCTAATTTAGCCACAAAAGCATATCGAGATATCGGTGATGATTGTGTTAGCTGTTCCTTTGCCTCATTATCTTTTGATGCTTCATTACAAGAAGAATTTGTTCCTCTAACTCATGGTTATACTGCGGTTATTGCTAGCGAAGAAGAAATTGAAAACCCAATGCTATTAGCCAAAACCTTAAAAGAAAACCATGTTAAATATATGTTTATGACCCCATCATTTGTGTCTAATTTATTAGATATAGATGTCTTCGTAGAGGCCTTAAAAGAATTTAAATATCTAGATATGGGCGCAGAAGCAGTACCGATGGAATTATGTAATCGTTTAAGAAAATTAGGAATTAGTGCGAATATATTAAATGGCTATGGTCCTACTGAAACCACGATTACAGCGACCTATTCCTTAGTCAAAGATAAATATATGACTATTGGAACGCCTGTTGCTAATACCAAAGCCTATATCTTAGATAAAGCTGGACATATATTACCAATTAATACCGTTGGTGATTTAACTTTAGCAGGTGAATCAGTTGGTATGGGCTATTTAGGTCTAGAAGAAAAGAGCAAAGAAAGTTTCATTAATATTAACAACGAAAGAGCTTATCGAAGTGGAGATATGGCTCGTATCAATAGTGAGGGTAATATTGAATTTTTTGGTAGAAAAGATAATCAAGTTAAATTAAGAGGTCTACGTGTAGAACTCGATGAAATTGAAAGAGTTCTTAATTCTTATAATTCTGTTACTAGAAGCATTATCATGGTCAAAACCAATGCGACGGATGGTGATTATCTAGTGGCCTATTTCACCGCGACTAGTACGGTAAATAAGGATGATTTATTAACTCATATGGGTAAATATCTTACTCCATATATGGTACCAAAAGTGGTGATGCAATTAGATAAATTCCCATTAACACCAAATGGAAAAATTGACAAGAAATCACTTCCAGAAATCGAAGTAAAAATAGAAAAGAAAGCCTCCAAAGGAGCCTCTAATGAATTAGAAGAAAAATTATTAAATATCTTCAAGAAAGCCTTAGGTAAAGAGGATGTTGGAGTGGATGATGATTTCTTCTCCTTAGGCGGCACATCTTTAAGTGTCTCTAAAGTAGCGATGCTCGCTCTTAATATGAATTTACCAATCGCATATGGAGATGTATTTGATAATCCAACTGTTTTAGATTTAGAAAAACATGTCAATTCTCTATTTAATGATGTAGATAATAAAGAAGTAGAAGAAGATAAAGAAGAGATATCTCTTAAATCTTTAAGCCATAATATCGTAAAAGAAGTTAATGACATCGAAGAGAATTATGAAGTTAATCAAATTCTATTAACTGGCGCTACTGGATTCTTAGGAATTCATTTATTAAAAGAATTATTAGATCAAAAGATGAAAGTTATCGCGCTTATTAGAGGAGGCTCAATTCCATCTAGAGAACGTTTACTTGGTCTATTAACATATTATTTTGATTCTCCATTAACAGAATTAATCGATCAATATGTTACTATTGTAGACGGAGATGTAACTGATGAGACCTTATATGATAAATTAAAAGATTATGATTTTAATCTCATCATTAATTCTGCGGCTATTGTTAAACATTTCGCCAACAGCGATATCATTGAAAGAATCAATGTTGGAGGAGTAAAGAATCTTATCGAAGTCGCTAAAAAGAAATCATCTCGTATGATACAAATATCTACCCTTTCAGTCGCCGGAGAGAATATCGATGATAAATTCCCAGCCTCATTTAGGATGAAAGAGAATATGTTAGATTTTGGACAAGATGTATCCAACAAATATGTCCACTCCAAATTTGATGCTGAAGCAGCGATGCTAAATGCGATAGAAAACGAAGGATTAGATGGCAAAATTATTCGTGTTGGTAATTTGATGAGCAGGCAAAAAGACGGCGAATTCCAGGCGAATTCCATCACAAATGGCTTTATGAGAGATTTAAAAGGTTATGCAACATTACATAAATTCCCGGTTAATTCTATGGATGTTGAAGTCGACTTCTCACCAATTGATGAGGTGGCTAAAACCATCCTCTTATTAGCGAAGACTCCATCTAAATTTACCATATTCCATTCTGCGAATTCCCATATGGTACAGATGGGTGATATCATCTATGTCTTAAATGAATTAGGATTTGAAATAGAAGTGGTAAGTGATGAAGAATTTATGGAATCCATGAAGAAGATGATGCTAGATGAAACCAAGAGCATGTTGGTCTCTTCATTAATTTCCTATTCTTCCAGTGATATGCACACTCACTCCTTTATCCTTAGCGATAACGAATTCAGTAATAAGAGTTTATATCATCTCGGTTATAAGTGGCCGATTACTGATTATCAATATTTAAGAAATGCGATTGTCTCATTAGCGACTCTAGATTTCTTTACTAGGACAGATGTATGACATTAAAAAGAAACGCAAAATTAATTAATAAAAAGTTTATAACCTATCTAATCCCCTCTATTTTGATGGTTTTTGCCATGCAATTCGGCTCTTTATTGGATGGAATTCTAGTTGGTAACATGATTGGACCAGAAGCCTTAAGCGCGACTGCCTTAGTGGTACCAATATTATATTTTATTCAATTACCTGGCTTTGCATTAGGAATAGGTGGATCGATTGTTATTGCTAATCTATTAGGAAAAAGAGATATAGAAAAAGCTAAAAAGACCTTCTCTATTTCTATCGTTGTGGGTGTAGGCCTATCGCTTCTATTTAGCGCCTTAGCCTTTGCGGTATCTATGCCTATAGCTAGATTATTCTCTAGCGATTTAGTGGATTATTCTTATCAATATATTCTAGGGTATTTTTTAACTGTTCCGTTTATTACTCTGGCTTTATTATTAGGTAATTTTATGGCGGTAGATAATAATCCTAGATTATCATCTATTTGTTTTATTGTTTCTAATGCTGCGAAAGTGGGGCTAGAAGTATTATTTATTCTAACATTTAAAGAATGGGCCACCTTTGGCGCGGCGATTTCTACTGGCTTAGGATATCTCGTTGGCCTAATAACGATTATCTTTTATATTAGAAGCAAAAAGAGAAATCTATCTTTCTCCTTTAAATTAAAAGGAAGTGGATTTATCGATATCGCTAAGGCGAGCAGCACATCAGCTTTAAATTTCTTATTAACCGCGATACAAATGCTCATCGTTAATATTTTTATTGGACAATTAATCATTGAAGATTATCAATTAGCGATATATGGCTTAATATCTAATGCAGTGTTCTTATTTGAACTCCTATGTGGAGGAATTTTAAACGTTATACCCGCGATTTGCGGCATTTTTTACGGGGAAAAGGATATTTATTCATTAAAAAAATTGACTAGAAGAATATATTTAATCAATCTAGGTGTAGCCTTAGTCTTAATCGCGGCTATTGCGATATTCCCTAATATCTATTCTTTAATGTTTGGCTATTTAGATGAAATTCACACCGATTATCAATTTATGATTATTAGATTATATCTTTTATCTTTTATACCATATGAAATTAATAAATTCTCGATGAATTATTATCCATCTATTGATAAGAACTTACCCTCTATTGTTACTGTCTTATGTCGAGAATTAGTCATCGTATTACCTGTAACACTAGTCTTCTTATTTACAATGGGTCTACAAGGTTATGTTATCTCTTCAATTATTGTAGAAAGTGCGACAGTCGTTGCTACATATATCTTCATATTAATTTATGAAAAAGTTAAAAAGAACGAATGTCATGGAATATTCATGTTTGAAGAAGATAAATATAAGACCTTTGATGTCTCTATTGTTAATGATATTAATAATGCCTCAATTGTATCTGAGCAATTAACAAAATTTGCTTTAGAAAATAATACCGCTAATAGGGAGAGTCAAATTGTTGGATTAGCATCTGAAGAAATTATTAATAATATCATCACTTATGGTTATAAAAAGGATAGACAAAATTATATTGATATCTCTTTAAAAATCAGCGAATCGGCATTACTTTTAAGAATTAGAGATGATGGCTTACCATTTGATCCAACTAAATATGAATTCGATAATGATAATAATTATTCAACAAGTGGGATACAATTAATAAGTAAACTAGTTAACAAGATGACCTATATGCGTGTCTTGAGTTTAAACAATACGATATTTGAAATTAGTTTAGGAGGTAGCACTAATGGAAATTAAAATATCTCATGGTGATAATCTAACCATCGCTTTAACAGGAAGGCTTGATACAGTAACTTCTACCGCTCTTTTAGACGCTTTTGCTAAAGAAGAAAAGAAAGAATCATTAGTTATCATCGATATGAAGGACTTAGAATATATTTCTTCCGCTGGATTAAGAGCGCTTCTCGCTATTAAAAAGGAATTAACCGCAGCTGGCAAAGGCTTTGAAGTCCACAATCTTAACAGTGTTTGCCAAGAAGTTCTTAAAGTCACAGGTTTCATTAATATTTTAAACGTTAAATAATTTATGAAAGCAAAATTCCCCATTCTTTCAAAAGTCATTATTTTAGGCATTGGTGTGTCTATTTTAACCGCGGGAACGGCGATTACTTTGACCTATTTTAATCAAAAAAATAACGCTGAAAATAATCTACATAGCAATATCGATTATACCTTAGATGCTGTTGATTATATTTTCTCAGGCGGCACAAACGATAATAACTATATTTATAATGACTATTTGACCAATTTAAGGAATTATATTGAAACGACTTTTGATGCTGACACTGATAAAAGAAGTCAAAGCGACTTTGATACATTTCAAGAATTTGCTCAATTCTACGCGGAAAAATATCCATGGATGTATCAACGCGATTCTAGAATGGGGTTCCTTACCAAAGAGGAAGCAGATTTTAAAGTTGGATTATATTCATTAATCAATTTATTAAATAATTTTCAAACGACTTCTGCGAGTCAATCTGTATTTTTCTCATATATTAATAACAACAACGAAATGGTTTTCCTTGTGGATTCTCGTATGTATGATAGCAACAGAGGGCCAAATGATTATTATCATGTTCCGGGATATTCTTATCAAATACAAGAATCAGATTATTTTGATGATTCTCATCATAAAAATCATCGCGGTTATATCTTAGATGGATATATGACAATGTTTACTCCGATTTATTCTATACCTCTAAATGAAAACGAACAGCCAAAGATTATTGCCTCTTTATATATTCAATATGATTTAGGCGCGATTAATAGTAATCTTCAAGAGACTTTACGTAACGAATCAATCATATTAGGATTCTCATCGTTAGCTTTAATTGGTATTTATACGATTTTCTCATATCTATTATTTGTTAGAAACATCAATAAATTATCTAAATCATCGATAGAAATAGAAAGAAAATTAAACGACAAAAACATGAATGAAATCATAGAAATACCAATGCGATCTCATGATGAAATGGCCGGATTAGCGCAATCTTTCCTCAATATGGAAAAAGCTATTATCAATTATGTTGATATAATTCACGCCGAAGCCCAAGAAAAAGAAAGAACCAATGCCGAATTATCTATTGCTAGTAAGATTCAATTAGATTCATTACCCGCGGATAGTTTTGTTGATAAAAACATTAACATTAAAACCTACATCAAAGCGGCTAAAGAAGTAGGGGGAGACTTCTATGATTATTTCTATTTAGATGATCACCGTCTCGCAGTATTAATTTCTGATGTCTCTGGAAAAGGTATACCAGCTTCATTATTTATGATGAGAAATAAAGAATTATTAAAATCTTCATTAATGTCATGTGCTTCCTTAAAGGATGCGATTAAAAATGTTAATGATATGTTAACTAAGAATAATAACGAATTGTTATTCCTTACCTCATTTATTGGAATTATTGATTTTAACAAGAACGAAATAAGATATATCAACGCTGGACATGAAAAACCATATATCGTTGGTCCTAATGGAGTATATAAATTAGATGGAGAATCTAATATTGTTTTAGGAATAGAAGAAAATTATCCATTTATTGAAGAATCACATCCATTTAATAAAGGTGAATATATCTTCATGTTTACCGATGGATTAAATGAATCAATTAACCATGAATTTGAGGAATTTGGTTATCAAAGAATTGAGCAAATATTAGAGCAAAACCAAGGTATTTCTATCGATAATGTGATTTCTAATATGAATAAAACTCTTAACGAATTCGTTTCTGGCGAAGAACAATTCGATGACGTAACTATACTTATCGCTAAATATCAAGATGATGAACTAAAACTCCATTACGAGAAAAAAGATTATGAAATCATTACCGATATCGTTGATAAATTCAATCAATCATATTCTTATCTCGATGATAAAATTAAAGCCTCGGGAGGTATTGTTATTGATGAATTAATTAATAACTTAATCTCCTATGAAGAAAGAGAAGATTTAATTATTGATATTAAATTTCAAGCATTAAATGATGGTTTAAAAATAACCATTATTTCAAATGGTGGTGATTATAATCCATTTGCTAATCATAAAGAAAAATATTTAAAAGAATTTGATTCTGAAATTGCTGAAGGTGGCTTTGGTCTATCTATTGTAAAAGAGTTTGCTAAATCATATTCTTATAAATACGAAAATAAGCATTCCATCATTGAAATAATCCTATAAGTTATTTAATCAAAATTGAGCGAAATAATTGATATTTACGCTCTTTTTAATTGTTTTGCCTCCTTTTTTAAAGCCTCTTTACGGTTATACATCATTTTATCTGCGCGGATGAAAACGGTCTTAAAGGCGAAATCTTTATCAGGGATATATCTTGAATATCCAGAAGAAACTATTGGTTTATTGGTTAATAGATTCTCGTCGATATGTTTTTTGAATCTTTCACATTGTTCTTCGTAATTATTTATTTGTTCTCCTTCAAGAATCACTACGAATTCATCTCCGCCAAAACGATATAAAGAAGAAGCAGGGAAGAACATCTCTATTGTTTTTGCTGAATCAATGATATATTTATCTCCCGCTTGATGGCCATATAAATCATTAGTTCTTTTTAAACCATTGATATCAAAGACTATAACTGCGAAATCCTTGATAGTGTTATTGCTAATTTGTTTATCGATATTTTCTTCTTTGCTGACATAAGCATATCTGCTGTTGGTGTTAGTTAAAGCATCTTTTTCTAAATCATGTTTGAATCTTTCCTTGGTATCATTAAGAGCGAAAGCATCAAGAATACAAACTCCGATAAGACAACCGATAGAATAAAAGGGAATATATGGATCTCCTAATTGAATAGCGATGCAAGTAATCATAACCACGCCAAATAAGAATATTGCTACATATCTTCTATCTAATTTTCTATATTTTAAGAATGTGACAATAAATGAATAAATAGACACTAAGGAATACATGGCGATTTGAGCCCATAGCATGATGTGGCGAGCCTCATATGCTTCATATACTGCATTTTGATCTACCGTGAATAGGACTGGTACAAAGATATTTACAATCAATAAGATTAATTCCGCGGCAAAAAAAGCAACACCAGTTATTCTAACGATGTTTGAAAATATTTTGTTACCATCTAAATATCTAATAACAAACCTAGTCCATAACATAATCGTCGACCCCATTGATACAAAATATATAAATGTATCCGCGTATAACGCCACGGCTAGTTTACCAGCTTCAAATATTCCCCATAAGATATCAGTTAAGTAAAACACAGCGATAGAAACCAAAAACATACGATAAGATTTTATCGCTGGAATATTATCTCTTTTGGCAAACATGTCGATATTAATTAATATGTGGATTGCTAATGCAACTCCTACAAAAGCTGAATAAGGCATAAAATTATTTTAATTTCTTTTGTTTAAAAAACAACAATTCATCAATAAAAATGATACTATACCAAAATTTGTCACTTAAAATAAAAATCTAAAAGATATAAAATGTGATAGGCATGGAAAACACATCATTACAAAAGAAATCTAAATCCATATCTATATTTGGGGCATTTGCCTTATCTATTGGTACTAGTATTGGATGGGGCTCTTTTGTCTTGACTGGTAGTTCATATTTATCTAAAGCTGGTCCAGTAGGCAGTTCTATTGGGTTATTGATTGGCATGATTTTCATGCTTATTATTGCATATAACTATCACTATATGATGAATAAATATCCAGACTCTAATGGAGGGATATATACCTATGCGAAAAAGACATTAGGAGGAGATCATGCCTATTTAGTTTCTTGGTTTCTAATTATTACTTATGTGGCGATTTTATGGGCAAATGTCACCTCTTTTTCATTATTTGCGAGATATATATTTGGAAATGCCTTCCAATTTGGCTTCCATTATTCCATTGGAGAATATGATATCTGGTTAGGAGAAATATTATTATCAACTGCGTTCATTTGCCTATTTGGAGGCATATGTTTATTAAATAAAAAGATAACCACGAATATCCAATTCGGATTAGCGTTCATCTTTATCGGATTAATCATATTTGGATTTATTGTCTCGATGGTATTACATAATGGGGGAATAGAATCATTTCAACCATCGTTTGCATTAAATGGTGAAAATGCCTTTATGCAAATATTCTCAGTGGTTAGTATGACACCTTGGGCTTTTATTGGTTTTGAAAGCATATCTCATTCCACGAAAAATTTTAAATTTAAAAGCAAACACATCTTTAAAGTCTTTGCTGCCTCTGTTGCATTTGCAACTTTAATTTATGTTCTAATTATCATCCTATCTATTTCTACCTTCCCTGATGGATATTCTAATTGGTATGAATATTTAACAAGCTCATCATCCTTACAAGGATTAGACGCTATCGCGCCATTTTATGTTATTAATCGCTTTTTAGGTGTGCCTGGATTAGTTATATTCTGCATTGCATTGTTTGCTATTGTATCCACCAGTTTAATCGGTAATATCTATGGAATTAGTAACCTAATCCAATCTATGGCGGAAGATGGTATATTCTTTAAACAATTAGGAAAGACCAATAAGTGGGGCAATCCTCATATCGCTATTATTTTTACGATTATCATCTCTTTCCTTATGTCTTTTTTTGGCAGAGTATTAATCGGCTGGATTGTTGATATCAACACCATATGCGGAATCATTGTTTATATCTATATCTGCGCGATATCATTCTTTAGAGCGAGAAGAGACAACAACAAAAAAGCCACAATCTTTGGCATAAGTGGATTAGTTGTCGGTCTAATTTTTCTCACCATTGTTTTAATTAACGGCATATTAGGAAGCGGAAATATAGAAACAGAATCTCTTATTATTTTCTCCTCTTGGGCTATCCTTGGTTTAGCATATTATTGTTTCTTATTACATCGCGATAAAAAAGGTTATTTAGGTAATTCTATGGTGGCCTTATTTGGCTTATTATTGTTAATCATCTATAGCACCGGCTCATGGATCGCTAATGTGTCAAGAAATTCTTCTCCAGATACTGTAACTATATCTATCTTTATTACCATCATCTTATTAATTGCTACTCAAGCCATGTTCTTTTATGTTTTCTACACTATTAAGCAAAGAGAAAAAGCCAGTCAAGATAAGATGGTTTTAGGTATGGCTACGATGATTGAAGGTCGTGACAATTCCACCGGTGGACATATTAAAAGAACTAGTGAAGTGGTTAGAATTCTAGTCAGTGAGATGAGAAAAGATGAACAATTAGGCCACGATCATTCCTTCTATGATAATGTTATTGAGGCCGCGCCAATGCATGACTTAGGTAAAATTACTATCGATGATGTGATTTTAAGAAAACCTGGTAAATTTACTCCTGAAGAATATGAGATAATGAAAACCCATGCTTCAGAAGGTTTTAGAATTGTTTCTGATATCTTAGAAGGTATTAATGATGAATCATTTAAAACCATTGCCGCTAATATTGCCCATTATCATCACGAGAGATGGGATGGTTCTGGTTATCCTGATCATCTAAAAGGAGAAGAGATACCTTTTGAAGCTCGTATTATGGCTATTGCTGATGTCTATGATGCTCTAGTATCTAAAAGAGTTTATAAAGATGCGATGACATTTGAAACCGCAAATAAGATTATCTTAGAGGGAATGGGCAGTCAATTTGATCCATCTTTAGAAAAATATTATCTAGCCGCTCGCGAAAAGATAGAAGAATTCTATAAAGAGCATAAGGACAATTAAATTATAAATTAAACATTTAATGCCGTTTCTGCGGCATTTTTAATATATTTGCTAAGTTTTTAAATCTATCAAAGCAATACAATACCGATTAATTAT
>CAJOOD010000005.1 GCA_905236085.1 uncultured Bacilli bacterium | reverse complement strand
AGATATAACGATGTAGTATCAGCGATAAAAATCGTTAACCAGACCATGAAAATATCATGATGTTAGTATGTTAGTATAAAAGTTTAGTAAGATATTAATTGACACTTATAAAAAACGTATTAAAATCAATATTGTTAGCACTCTAAGCCGTTGAGTGCTAAAAGGAGGCAAATATGAAAGAAACAAAACAATTTGAAACCGAAAGTAAAGAACTACTTAATCTAATGATTAATTCTATTTATTCTAATCCAGAAATATTCCTTAGAGAACTCATCTCTAATGCATCTGATGCCATTGATAAAGCTAAATATTTAGCCTTAACCAGCAACGGAAATATTGCTTTAGATGATTATCGTATCAATATTGCTCTAGATAAGAAGAATAAGACATTAACATTATCTGATAATGGTATTGGTATGTCTAAAGATGACATCATCAATAATTTAGGAACTATTGCTAGAAGTGGAAGTAAAGACTTCGTTAAGAAGATGAAAGATAATAAGGACGCTAAAGATGTTGATATCATTGGTCAATTTGGTGTAGGCTTCTATTCCGCTTTTATGGTTGCTAAATCTATTGAGGTAATTTCTAAGAAATTAGGTGAACAAGCTTATCATTTCGTATCTGATGGCCAAGAGAATTACACTATCGAAGAATGTGAAAAAGAAGGCGTTGGAACTGATATTATTGTCCATTTAAAGAAGGGCAATAAAGAAAATAGTTATGATGAATATTTAGAAGAATATCGCATCAAAGAATTAGTTAAGAAATATAGCGACTATATTCGTTATCCAATCCAAATGATGGTCACTAAATCTAAACCAAAACTCGATAAAGATGGAAAAGAAATTGAAGGTAAATATGATGAATATCAAGAATTAGAAACCCTCAATTCTATGGTCCCATTATGGAAAAAGAGAAAATCAGAAGTTAAAGAAGAAGAATTAAATGAATTCTATAAATCTAAATTCTCTGATTATGAAGATCCATTATTATCAATTCAATTAAATATTGAAGGTAAAGTTGATTATAGTGCCTTATTATTTATCCCATCTCATCAACCATATAACCTTTACAGCGAAAATTATGATAAAGGTCTTCAATTATATTCCAAAGGCATCTTTATTAAAGATAAATGCCCAGAATTAATTCCTGATTATCTTAAATTCGTTAAAGGTCTAGTGGATTCTGATGCTTTTAATTTAAATATTTCTCGTGAAATCTTGCAAACCTCGCCTGTTTTAAAGACAATTGCCGATAATATTGAAAAGAAAATTGTCGATAAATTAAAAGAATTAAAGACTTCTGATTTTGATAAATATCTTAAATTCTGGTCTGCGTTTGGTGAACATATCAAATATGGTATTTATTCCACTTATGGATTTAAAAAAGATCTTCTCGCTGATTTATTAATCTTCCATTCCTTAAAAGAAGATAAATATATCTCCTTAAAAGAATATGAAGATAAGATGGCTAAGGATCAAAAATATATCTATTATGCTTCCGGCAGTAACTTAGATAGCATTAAATTATTACCTCAAATTGAAAAATATAAGAACAATGATATGGATGTCTTATTACTTGATAATCGTATCGATGAATTCGCTATTTCCATGATGAGAGAATACGATAAGAAAGAATTTAAATCTATCGCCAGTGATACCACTGATGATATCAGCAAAGAAGAACAAGAAAAATTAGATACTGTCTCCGCGGAGCATAGACGTCTATTAGATAATTTAAAAGAATCATTAAAAGATAAAGTTGATGATGTCGTTGTCTCTAATAAATTAGTGGATTCACCAGTCTGTATTTCCACAAAAGATGGACTATCCTTAGAAATGGAAAAAACTATCAATGAAGAAAGCACTGATGGTGAAAAAGTTAATTCCACAAAGGTATTAGAACTTAATCCAGAGCATGAATTATTCAAAATCTTTGCGTCTATCGAACAAGATGATGAAATGGTTAAAGAATATGCGACAGTCTTATATGATGAAGCTTTATTACTTGAAGGCTATGATGTTTCTAATAAACAAGACTTCGTTAAGAAATTAAACGCTTTAATTGTTAAAGCTTTCCAAAAATAGGGCAAAACGCGAATATTTCTTTAAAAACCAAATGAAAACTAGGTGATAATCTCATCTAGTTTTTTTAAAAGATGTTATTGTTTCATCTAACAAATACAAATTAATTCTATATGTTTGTTTATTGATATGAAGAAAGCCAGTTTTACTCGACATTAAAACAAAAATAAGTTTTGCACCATTATTATAAATGTTGCTGACGTAAAACTTTCTTTGTCGGCTATTTAAGAATAGAAAAAAGAGCTGTCATCATTACAGCTCTTTGTTTGCTTATAAATTCTAGAAAGCTTATTCAGCGAGACGGATTAATAAAGCTGTTTCTTCTTTGCTGACTAATTTATCACTGGTAAGGAATGTAGCGACAAATTCGAGAGCTTCTTTTTTGGTTTCTGGTTTTAATGAATCAACGAATTCATCCATTGCAGAAACAAAACTTTCAAGATTTCCACGTTTAACTAATTTAAAGAATTCGTGAATATCCATTTTAATACCGGTGGCTTTAGCGAAGATTTCAAAATCTTCTTCAGTCGCGGAATTATCACCATCAACAGCAAGACGTGTTAATGAAGTTAATGTTTCGTTTACTTCACCTTCGGAATAACCTTCCTTGGCTAATAATTTCTTTAAAGCTTCAACATGTTCAGTAGCTTTTAAAATTCTATCTTCGTGTGATAAAGCATTAGCCTTTTCTAAAATCTTTTGTACATCGACCATAATATAGTGCTCCTTTGTTGCTTGTTTATAATACTAATTTCATATGAATAATTCAAGTGCAAACAATAAACTCACATAAAAATGTGAAGTCATCTTCTCTTTTTAAAACGTCTAATGTCTTCATTTATGAATTCTCAACTTGATAAAGAAATTATAGATACATGACTAGATAGATGGATTTTTAAATCGCAAATAGTATCATAATTATTAAAAAGCATATCAAATTCCCCATATTTTTACGAAAAATTGCATGAATGACATGTCAATTTCTTCAAATTTAAAGGCAAAACATAAAAATATTAAAAAAGTGAGAATTACAAATAGCAATTGTATTTTGCTATTTATAAATAAATCAAATCTCTCTATAATAATTAAGCAAGGTAAGACGACTATGAAAAGCAAAATCACATTATTAAGAACAATCACATTTATATTAATCCTAGTGCAAGCCGTATTAATGGTGGGTTTCACTACATTTTATTTATTAAACATATTCGATTTGAAAAACATTATTCAAATTGATCATATACTTTATGGCGCCTTTGTCTTGGTCTTCATTGACTGTATGTATTTATGGATTGTCATGTCTAATTTAATCATCTTTAGACAGAATACAGATTTACATGCTGCAGAAGTCATCGGTAGCGATGTTCAGGCCGCTTATAATTTTGCTCAATTAGGTTTAGTCGTTGTTAACGAAGATGATATGGTCTTATGGACTAATGATATCTTTAAAGATAGAAACATCAACATCATTGACCTTAATATTCTTAACTGGAAACCAGAATTAAGAGAATTAGTGGATAACAATGAAAGTGAAGAAGCAGTGGTGCGTATCACTGAATCTAACCGTGAATATGATGTTAAATATTTGCATCAAGCCGGTCTGTTCATCTTTAAAGATGTTACCGACCACGCTCATTTATTTACTGAAAGTATCGAAAACGCTCCTGTCGTGGGTTTATTATCCATTGATAATTATTCTGATGTTATTAAAACAGAAGAAGACTTCAATGACTCTGTATCTAAAGTTAAAGCGGAAATATTCACCTACGCTAAAGAATATGGATTGCTCTTAAAAAGATATAGAAGTGATACATATTTCATCCTAACTAATTTCAAAACCTTAGAAATGATGAGAGAAGATAATTTCTCCTTGATTAATAAAGTTAGAAATATCGGTCAAGGTGATGATGTCCCATTGACTATATCTTTAGGCTTGGCCCATAACCACCCAGAAGTATCTAGATTAAATGAATTAGCCGAAGAAGCCTTATCCATCGCTATGTCTCGTGGCGGTGACCAAGTGGTTATTCAAAGATTTGGTTCTGATATGGAATTTATCGGAGGTAAGACTGAAGCTCAGGAAAATAGAAACCGTGTAAAGATTAGGGTTTTAGCCGACTCATTAATCAGTTTAATTAAAGCCAGTGATAATGTCTTAATCATGGGTCATTCTATGGCGGATATGGACGCTCTTGGATCATGTTTAGGCATTAGAGCTATTTGCGAACATTTCAAAAAGCCATCATTATGTGTATTTGATTTAAAGAATACTGAAGTTAAAACCAGATCGGCGATTACATCAAGTTTTACTAGAGAAGAATTAAATAGTTTAATGATTTCTTCTAAAGATGCGGAATCTAAAGTCAATCCTAATACCCTATTAGTGGTGGTGGATGTTCACATTCAAAAGATGACCATGGCCCCTAGATTACTTGATTTAGCTAATAAAGTCGTTGTTATTGACCATCACCGCCGCGCGGAAGAATATATTGAAAACCCAGTATTTAACCATATCGATCCAAGTGCTTCTTCAGCCTCAGAATTAATTACGGAATTCATTCAATTCACTTCCGCTAATCCGAAGATTCTTATTAAACCGATGTATGCTTCTATCATGCTCTCTGGTATCTTATTGGATTCGCAATCATTTAGAACTAAATCTACTGGTATTAGAACATTTGAAGCCTGTACCGTATTAAAAGAATTCGGCGCAGATAACGCCTATGCTTATGATTTATTAAAAGATGACTTTGAAGAACATATGGAAGTCAATAAAATCGTCAGTTCTATTAAGACTATTGAAACAGGATTTGTCTATTGTGTAGCTAAGGATATCGTTGATGATGCCACATTAGCTAAAGTTGCTAATACATGTTTATCTATTAAAGGCATGAAAGCCGCCTTTGCCTTAGGCAAGGTTAATCAAAACCATATTAAATTATCATTACGTGGAGATGGTTCTATTAATGTATCGTTCCTCGCTGAGAAATTAGGTGGTGGAGGACACTTCTCTGCGGCCGCAGCCTTATTTGATACCGATAATATGGATGAGGTTGTTTCAATGTTAGAATCAACAATTAGAGCCAATATCAAAGAAGCATCAAGATTTGGCGATGATAAGGAGGATTAATTTTTATGAAAGTTATTTTATTAAAAGATGTTAAAAAAGTAGGTAAGAAAGATCAAATTGTGGAAGTTAGTATCGGTTACGCTAATAACTTCTTATTTCCTCAAAAACTTGCCGTAGCCTATACTCCAAAATCTAGCGAAATCTTATCTCAACAGCAAGCCGATGAAGCCGCTAGACAAGCCGATTTAAAGAAGCAAGCTGAGGCCTTAAAAGTCAAATTAAGCGAAATTACCTTGGAATTTGCAGCGAAAACTGGAAAAGATGGCAAGATGTTTGGCTCTATTTCTACCAAACAAGTATGTGAACAATTAAAAGAAAAATATAACATCGATATTGATAAGAAAAGATTCGTTGATAAAGTGGACATTAATTCATTAGGTTATGTCGTATTAAAGAACGAATTATATAAAGGTGTTATCGCCGAAATTAAAGTCCATGTATCGGAGGGAAAATAATGCCAGAAAAAAGAACC
Organism: uncultured Bacilli bacterium; assembly: GCA_905236085.1. GTDB lineage: Bacteria > Bacillota_I > Bacilli_A > RFN20 > CAG-826 > CAJOOD01. The sequence goes on along the minus strand of CAJOOD010000005.1, from coordinate 2,544 downwards.
AGGAATAAAACTGACCTCCCATACAATCTCGATGCTGAAAAAGCTGTCTTAGGTTCCGCTTTAATCAGCGAAGATGCCTTATATAATGTTGTATCAGGTCTACAACAAAGCGACTTTTATGATTTTAAACATCAAAAAGTTTATCAAGCCATCATTCAAGTCATGGATAATAAACAAAAAGTCGATGTTTTAACTGTCGCTGGTGAATTAGACAACATGAAGGAATTAGAGAATGTAGGCGGAGTTGATTATTTATATGAATTAACTGATTCCATGATTTCTCTAGGCAACTTAAAATCTTATGTCGATATTGTCTTAGATCAAGCTATTTTACGTCAAATGTTGGTTACAATTAGACAAATCGATAAAGAATATCGCGAAGAAGAAATTGAAAGTCCTAACGACTTTATATTAGATAGTGAAGTGAAATTTAAAGACGCGATAGAAAGAAGAAATGTCGATAAATTTGTGGCTTTAAAGGATTCTGTTGAAGTAGTTAAAAGAAATCTTGACGTCTTAAAAGAAAATCCTAATACATCTAATTTGACTGGATTGGATACCGGTTATGAATCTATTAACAATTTAACGCAGGGATTTCAAAGAGGCGAAGTATACGTAGTAGCTGCTCGTCCTAACGTTGGCAAGACTGCTTTAGCCTTAAATTTTGCTTATAATGTCGCCACTAATAATAGAGTTCCAGTAGCTATATTCTCTCTAGAAATGGGTTCAGAATTATTAACTCAAAGATTATTAGGTATAGCCTCTAATGTGGATATGTCAAAAATTAAAACCGGTAATTTCACCGGTCAAGAAAGAGTTAAAATCGCTCAAGGTCTTAAAGATTTAGCGGAATTACCTATCTTTATCGATGAAACTCCTGGTATTAAATTAATGGACATTATCGCTAAAACTAGAAAATTGATTGCCACTAATCCAGATTTAGGATTAATTGTTATCGACTATCTTGGCTTAGTACAAATAGGTGGTAATAGCAAAGGCGAACAATCTAGACAAGAAGAAGTTCGTAAAATCTCTCTAGAAATAAAGGCTATGGCAAGAGAAACTAAAATACCAGTTATCTTAATTTCTCAATTATCTAGAGCTAGTGAAAAAAGAGATTCTAAGAAACCAATGTTATCCGATTTAAGAGATTCTGGTTCTATCGAACAAGATGCTGATGTGGTTATGCTTTTATATCGTGAAGACTATTATAAAGATTCTAAAGCACCTTCTGGAGATAAGAAGCTTAATCAATTAAGCCAAGAAGAAAGATTCGAGCAAGTCAAAGCTCAAAAGATTAAAGAAATGGGTGAAACATTTGGTAATGTCTCCCTAGTGGAAGTTAACCTTGCTAAGAATAGAAATGGAAGTACTGGTCGTGCTGATTTATTCTTCTATAAATCTTATGGTCGTTATGCTCCACCAGATAAAGGTTGGGAGATCGAAATGGAAAACATTCGTAGAGGTGCTGAAGGCAATAAATAATTATGATATATAACATCATTGGAAGCGGTTCCAAAGGCAATGCCACATTAATTAAATCTAAAGAAGGTCTCATATTAATCGATATGGGACTTACTTTAACAAGGCTTAATGAAGGATTAGAAGAAATAGGGGCTAATATCAATGATATTGATGCCTGTTTCTTTACACATGAACATTCTGACCATATCAAAGGCATTAGATTCTTAAAAAATAGAAGAATGTATGCTTTAGAAGGTACTTTACCTGGAAATTACAACGTTATTGAATTATTTCAAGAGATAGCGATTAAAGATATGATTATCACGCCTGTTCCTACTTCCCATGATGCCTTTAATCCATGTGCTTATATCGTTAAATGTGGAGAAGAAAAACTAGTCTATATCACCGATACCGGATATGTTCCAGAAGCTACATTAAAAGCCTCACATGATCCAGATTATCTCATCTTAGAGTCAAATCATGATGTCGAGATGTTGATGAAATCCAATCGTAGCAAAGAATTAAAGCAAAGAATATATGGCGATTATGGTCATTTAAATAATTCTGATTCAGCGATATATGCGAAAGATATTATTGGATTAAAGACTAAAGAAGTAGTGCTAGCCCATTTATCAGAAGAATGCAATAAACCTGATTTAGCTCTCGCGGAATATCAAAAAGTTTTCACTTTCTATCATAGCGACGCTCTTAGGAGAGTATCACTTAGATGTGCGATGCAAAACGAATCACTAATAGGTGGCACAAATGAAGATTGATCTAATCTGTGTTGGTAAGATTAAAGAACCAGCATTAAAGGAATTGATAAATGAATATGTCAAAAGACTATCTGCCTATGCTAATTTATCAATTATTGAATTAAATGATGAAAGTATTGCTGATAGACCTAGCGAGCAAGAAATCAATATCGCTAAAAGAAAAGAAGGCGAAAAAATATTAAAGGCTATTAAAGGAAATCAATATGTAATTGCCTTTGATTTAGTGCAAAATCAACCAAATTCCGTGGAATTTGCAAAGATTTTAGAAAAAACATTCAACACTTATGGCGCTTATATCACCTTT
>CAJOOD010000004.1 GCA_905236085.1 uncultured Bacilli bacterium | reverse complement strand
GTTCGATAAATAATCAATAAATGAATCATATCTCTTACCATCTATTGATATATCTTGATTAGAAAAGACAATATCCGCGATATTTAATATGCCTTTATCTTTTGGATAATCAAATAATGTTATTACATTACTTTTCTTTTCATATATGAATGCAAAATAATACAAATAAACCCAAATATTGGTAATTTGAAAACACGTTACATCAAATAGATCTCTATTTCTATTTATATATTTCTCAAGAGCGGAGATAAGAATATATTCAGAAATGTTCTTTAAAAAATGATTAACGTTAATATATTGCACTTTGATGTCGTCTAAGTATTTATTCTCACCATTATATAAAACAACCTTATTTTGTATTTGATAATATTTCTGCTCAAATTGGCTTATCTTATTATTATCGATTAAATGATGATATTGCTTTTCATTAATCTTATCAGAATGCTTTATTTCAAATATTGATGATATTTGATTATAATCATCATTAATGACCATATCATATTCACCGGCGTTAAATAATAATTTAAAACAATCTTTATTAATAATAGAAGTCTGATATAAAACTATCTCTTCTAATAGTCTTCCTTTGATATCATTAAGTAATTTATCTCTTATCACTGATATAATACGATTAGGAAGTCTTTTAATAGATATATCATCTAATAAAGCATATAAAAGCTCTTTAGCTTGTGAATATCTTATTCCTGGTTAAACGATGACATGCTTATTTTGCATTTTTTGGCTCACCATAGTAACTTCTTTGACACTTTTAATAACATCTAATACATCAAGATAGGATTCTATTTCTTTTAATATGGCATCACTAATAGGGGCATCCATCTCGCTTTTATCAATGATATCTAGTGAATGTTTTAAAGTATCAATAATTTTATCTTCATCAATTTTATCAAGAGAATTAGAAACATCACTTTCTAATGATTTAAATATCAAGTCCTTTAATGATCCTAAATCATTCGATTGGAATTCTTTTTCTATAACACTTATTGCAAATCTATGGTTTTGATCTTCTATAACTCTATTAATAACGTTCTTTAATTCACCTTTTTCATATAACGCAAATAGGGAAGAGAAGTGTTCACCTGAATTATAATTTTTCAATGAATGAGTTATATTGCCCGCGATAGCGGTATCAATATAATCTTGATAATTATCATCGCTTAAAGGAGTGTTGTTATATCTATTTGCCTCTATAGACATAGTTCCCCCATATTCGATATATTTATCAATAGAATCAATACCTAATACTTCTGAAAATTCTTTATATGAAATGTAAGTGGTGTGGATAAATATCGCTCGATCGAATAATTCATCGTATTTAGCAATATATAAGCCAAGTGAATCATTACCGGATAATATAATCTTGCTCCTAGTACCAAAAATATCGCTAAAAACGGAGGAAATAGAAATAAAATTATCTAATAAAGTAACTTCATCGATAAAGATATATTTAAATCCATGAGTGGTAAGATAATTTAAATCTTCCTTTAGTTCTATATACTTATTATCTTTATTAATCCTGATAAACGCTGCTTTAGCGTGTTCTTTTAAAGTAAGAGATATCAGGGATTGAAAAATTAATGTGGTCTTACCAGTCCTTCTTAGCCCATATAATATTAATACTTTCCCAGGATTATCATTATCTAAATAATTCTTAATATCGTTAAAAGCATATCTCTTTTTATATAAGCGATATTGTGACTCTAAAGCATATAAACCAAGATTTGTTGATACATCAGTTTTAAAAACATGAGATTCGAATTCATCTAAATCATATGTAGAAGAATACACCATTTTAAATGAGTGATCATATGCTTCTTTTTCGCTGATGGATTTAGTAATCATCTTCCCATTCTCTCGATATTGATGGTAATAATATATATTGCCATTTATGATTTTCTTATTAACATTTCCAATGTATTTCATACCTATATTTAACAACATTTAACAACATATTTCTTCCAATTAATATCACTATCACTAATTCATCAGTGGGTTACCATAATCCCATATCATCACTTCCAAGTATATTTTAAATATAAAATAGAGAATAATAAGAAGGAATCTCATCTTCTCTTAATTAATTTAAATATCTATATTATTCATTAAACATAGTTTCTAAATCTATTAAATATAAATTTGTGTCTTTTGTAGTTAGTATAAAAAACCTTTATCTATTCAATAGGTAATTTAAAAAATAAACATTTAAAAAGTGAATATTTTAATGCAGTCAAATAGCAACAACCCATTATTTGCTGATCCCAGTTCATCTTTTAGTACATTAGCGTGGTACCAGGTTACTAACGGAGCATCCGTGGCCACATCAGAAGCAACAATTAATACCGCACAAAAAACTCTTGGCGATTAT
>CAJOOD010000003.1 GCA_905236085.1 uncultured Bacilli bacterium | reverse complement strand
CTGCCACATGGTATGAATATTTATATGTCGCTTTATCTTTCTTAGTTATATCTTGTCCTTGTGCAATTGTTATTGCGGTCCCATTAACTTATTTTACAGGAGTAGCTTTAGCCTCTAAACGAGGCATTGTAATTAAGGGGTCTAATTTCTTAGATAGATTAAACGAATTAAAAGTCTTGATGAGTGATAAAACTGGAACATTAACTACTGGAGAATTTTCTATTGTAGAATTACATCCAGAAGGTATAACAAAAGAAGAATTTGAAGAATATATTGTTGTCGCAGAATATCGCAGCACCCACCCAATTGCTAAAGGTGTATTAAATTCTATAAAACTCAACAAAAATGTCGAATTAGAAGAAAATTATACCGAAATTGCGGGGTTTGGCATTAAAACCACATATAAAGGACACGAGATATTATTAGGTAACGATAAGTTATTAAGGCAGCACAACATTAATGACGAATTACCTGATTGCAAATTAACCACATTATATCTAAGTGTCGATGGGAAATATTGTGGCTATGTCATATTAGAAGACACACCTAAAACCAATTCCAAAGAGATGGTTAATGTTTTATCTTCTAAAGGCATTCAAATGGTTATGTTAACAGGTGGTAGAGAAGCATCTGCATCATATATGTGTGAAACATTAGGCATCCAATCTTATAAATCTGATTTATTACCAGAAGAAAAATTAAAATATCTCAGTGAGCAAATCAAAAACAGAAACGTTAAAACTGCAATTGGTTATGTTGGTGATGGGGTTAATGATGCTCCATGTATCTCCACCGCGGATATTGGTATTGCCATGGGTGGATTAGGCAGCGATGCCGCGGTTGAAAACGCCGATATTATTATCATGAATGACGACCCTATCAAAGTATTAGAAGCAATTGATATTGCTAAAAAAACCAGAAATAGAGCCATTTGGTGTATTGCTATTGCTTTATTAGTTAAGGTTTTGATTATGGTGCTATATCTAATCTTTAAAGATTCTATGCCGTTTTGGATTGCAACTATCTCTGATAGTGGTTTAGCGGTAGCGTTAATTATATTTGCGGTATCTCTAATTAAAGCCAAGGTTAGAACAAAATAAGAAACAATACGGAGACGAGTTGTAATACCGCTCCTAATAATACGAAGAGGTGGAAGACGCTGTGCATCCACTTTTTCTTTTTACCAACTGCATAGAAGATAACTCCTAGAGTATATGCAATGCCTCCAGAAAGCAGATATATAAATGAATCTAAAGGAAGAGATAACATCGCTGGATAATATAAAACTACTGCCCAGCCCATTATCACATATAAGGCAATGCTGAAATATTTAATAAATTTATGATTGATATCAACAATATTTAAAATACTACCCACTATTAAGCCAACAATTTCTACGATAAATATGATTAAATTGCCAGGAAATATTGATGTCAATCCGATAGCGCATACCGGAGCATAAGTTCCAGCGATAGCAAAATAGATGGTATTATGATCAATTACTCTAGCCACTCTTTTTAACGCTCTGGTGGGCTTAATACCGTGGTATATCGTAGAATTAGTAAACATCAACAACATACAAAGCGAATAAAATATCAATGAAGCAATAACCAACCCATTATATTGATTAAGAATTGATAATATTATAAACACTACTAAAGAGGCAAAAAAAGTAAGCGCTCCAACAAGGTGACTTATCCAGTTGAAGAGTTCTTCTCCTTTAGAATATTTGGGTATAGGTTTTTTCATTAATTCTTCAATACTCATGCTTATATAATACAAAGCAAGACAAAGAGAGCGATAACTACTTATTATTTAAAGAGTAGAATAATAAAAACAAATTAAAGAGAATTTTTTATAAATAATTCTACTAAAAAGGGGATTTGAGAGTGGAACTGGTTTTTAAAGCAACAAACATCAACTTAGCCAAAGGAGGCTCTTGCCTCTTACGGAGTGCTGATGTATTATTTTATTGGTTGAAGATACGACCTAACCAAATGAGGTATAGGCCGTTCTTTTTATCTAGAGACAATACGAACTCTAGACTCTAAATATACTAAAGCTTGCTTCCTAGCACGAGCAGCATTAAGGCTAGCAAGGCTAGGATATGGGCTAATAATAGTAACTTAGCCAACCCCTTATTCATAAAAATAAGTAACAACAAACCGCAGTG
>CAJOOD010000002.1 GCA_905236085.1 uncultured Bacilli bacterium | reverse complement strand
TTTATACCAGATGATCCAAAACCAAGATTATTTGATTATGGTAATGGTATTTATACTGGTCAAACTGGTTTCTGTTATCTAACTGATGAAGAAAGAGCCGCGGGCATTACTAATTATGAAGACGGACATACTGTATTAATCTCATTAGCCCAAGGTAAATCCGCAGGAACTGATCAAAATAAGATTGCAGGTTGGGCTCATAATCTAGCCTTCCCAGAAGAATTATTCCTCGCTGATAATCTTCACGATGTCATTCGTAGACCAGTCTCCACTGTTTCATCATTATATAAAGAAACATTATATGAATATGAAGGTGATGGCTTAAGCGCAGAAGAAGTAGCTAATCAAATTAAGAATATCAGAAGTGATATGTATGAAATTAAAGCCTCATTTACTCTTACTCCAGCGGACGCTATATATGATTCTGGTTTCTATGTCAGATATAATCCAACAGAAAATTATATTGGTACAGAAAGAACAAGAGTGACATTCTGTGAAAAAGGTATTTTTGTTGATAGAACTAGGTCAACCTTATTAGATTATCCTGATAAGAGCGATACCAACTTCATCCCAGATTATGGTAATGAATTTGATGTCACTATCTATGTTGACCGTTCGCAATTAGAAATATTTGTTAACGATATAGAACAAATAACTACGCGAATTTATCCAAAATACGGGGATTCTGATTATATTTCTCTATTTGATAACCGTGGAGGAATGAGAATCACCAAATTCAGAATCAATCAAATGAAAGGAATGCTAAGCGATGATGTTGAGCCAGCATATTATGGCAATGTCGGTAACTTAGCGGAGGTGAACTAATATGAAAAAGATGACTAAATATTTATTTGCTCTTTCTTTAGCGCTCCCTCTCGCGGCCTGTACAACAATTACAACACACGAAAGCAAGGTCACTCACTTCATATCAAACGGAGGATTTGAAACCGCTGATTTATCAGGCTGGACTATCGAATATGGTGATGCTTATAGTGACGACTCTGTATCATCTAGAAACGATTTCTATTATGATTACGATGCAGATTATAATCTAATCGATATCAATAAGACCGGTAACTGGTATCTATCTGGTCAAGGATTTGATTTATCATATTCTCATGGTCGAGTTGGTTCTATTAGGTCTTCTAATTTCTTCTTAGATGAAGATGGCTATCTCTCATTTAAACTTGCCGGAGGGGCTATTAGAAAAGGCAAAGGAGAAGAAGCCGAAGCTAAAAACGTTCAAGAAGTCTGCTATTTGGGGGTATTTTTAGCCTCAAATGATAAAATGATTGCTAGACAAACCAATGAATATTTTGTTGAACATACCGAAGATTATGTCGATTTAAATAAATATCGTAATGGTGTCTATCATACCGATAATTTCGCAGAATACGCTCTTGATTTATCTGAATATGCCAATCAAGAATGCTATATCCGTATTGTAGATAACGACAAAGATGTATATTATGGCTATTTAAGTGTCGATGATATACGTATTGGCTTAGGGGCCTTACCACAAGCTGAAGGGGAATATTTTGTTAAAACTCATCATTATATAACTGATGTTGAGGCTATAGATGAATATCATATCAAGAATCCTGATTTTGAAATCGGTTCTCTAGGTGGATGGAATATTGTAAGTGGAGATGCTTTCTCTCATGATGGAGTTAATCATGAATCCACATGGTGGAATGAAAACATATCCTATAACCGCGATGGTAATTATCATTATGGTTACTATAATCCATCTGGAACTGGTGTATTACGTTCATCAGTATTTAAATTAGGTGGATTAGGTTATATCTCTTTTAAATTAGGTGGATGCGCTAATCAAGGATTAACTTATATGAGATTCATGGCTTTAGTGGGTGGAGAACCTATTGAAATTGCTCGTGTAAGTAACGTGCAATATCGTAATGAGCAATTCCCATTCCTTCCTATGAAGATGCATTTATTAAATCTTGTTCAATATTATGTGAATTTAAATGAATTCATCGGTCAAGATATGTATATCGAAATCGTGGATAATAATAATTCATCTGATGATTTAGGTTGCATGACTTTTGATAGTTTTGAAACCTATTATGAAAGCAAGCCATATTGGCAAGATAAAGAATATTATGAAATTGATATTCAAAGCGTCTATGAAAGCGAAATAGTCAGCGAATATCAAGTAAAAAATGGAACTTTTGAAACTGGAGACTTATCTTATTGGACTCCAAGTTGGTCTACATCATCAGAAAAAATAGGAGAAATATCATCTTCTTCCTACTGGTGGGATAATATCAATTTACCATTTAATAAGAAGGGTCAATATTTCTTCTCTGGAGAAAAAGATGAAGTTAATGTTGGCACTCTAACATCCTCATCCTTCACTGTTGGAGGAGCTGGTTATATGACATTTAGAATGTCTGGCGCTAGAGACCCATTAGCGGTATATATCTCCATCATCGATAGCGGAACCGAAGAAGAATTATTAAGATTTACCAATTTCATGTTTAATGATTTAGGTACGGAATTAATTGGTCATGGCTCTCACTTAATGGATATGATCTTCTATAAAGCGGATTTAACATCCTTATTAGGAAGAGAAGTAAAAATCCAAGTAGTGGATAAGGCTTCCTCTAACTGGGGACTAATCTGTGTTGATAGTTTTATCACTTATTATGAAGATGTTAACGCGATTGATGCTATGGCAATAGAAAATCCAAACACTCTTACATACAAAGAAGAAGAAAGCATCTATCAAGTTACAAACGGAACATTTGAAACCGGCAATACAAATGGGTGGACATTCTCTGATGTTAATAATCCAATCTTAGGTATTTGTAATGAATATACCTGGTGGAACGAATGTTATTTATTCAACAAATCTGGTTCCTTCTTCTTATCTGGATGGAAAGGTGGAGAAGAACATACTGGTACCTTAACATCATCTACCTTTGAATTAGGTGGAAGTGGATATGTCACTTATAAATTAGGTGGTGGCAAAAATAAAGATTTATGTCATATCGAATTTGTTGATGCGGACACTGATGAAGTATTAGCCACAACATATAATCAAAAATATAAAGAAATGTCTAAATCATATTATTATTTAGGCTCACCAATTGATTTAAGCAAGGATGGAGTCTATCAAGCCAACATGGTGGAATATAAACTTGATCTATCTTCATATATCGGTAGAAATATTAAGATTAGAATCGTTGATATGGCCACGAATGACTGGGGCTTAATGTTTGTTGATGATTTCATCACCTATTATGAAAACGTTAATGATATATCCTCCCAAGCCCTAGAAGCGGAGACATTATAAGTGAAAGATAATAGTAGTCCTATATTTCATATCACCGGGGGTCAAGGATGGATTAATGACCCTAATGGTTTGGTAAAATTTAACGGCAAATACCACATATTTTATCAATATCATCCCTATTCATGTGAATGGGGACCTATGCACTGGGGTCATGTCGTAAGCGAAGATTTATTACATTTTAGGCGACTTCCTATCGCATTAACTCCTGGCGATGAATTTGATAAAGATGGCTGCTTTTCTGGCACCGCCTTAGTTAAAGATAATATCTTATATATTGTTTATACTGGCTTTATTAATAATGATAATCCCGACGATATAAAACAAATTCAATGCCTCGCTAGCAGTGAGGATGGAATACATTTTGTTAAGCATGGTGCGATTATCACTGGTGAAGACTTACCCGATATTTATAAATCGTGTGATTTCCGTGATCCTAAGTTAGTTTATAAAGATGGATTATATTATCTATTTGCTGTCGCTAAAAAGAAATCAGGTGGTGGAAGCATAGTATTATATAAATCCCAAGATTTAAAGAAATGGGAATTTGTAAGCGATGTCTTAACTCATAATTCTGAAGGCAAGATGCTAGAATGCGTTGATTACCATGAAGATTTAAATCTCATCTTATATTCTGAACAAGATATACCGATGAATAATTCTTATCAATGTCATAATATTCATTCTTGCGCCTATGAGATAGGTAAATTAAATGATGAATATAAATTCATATCTAAAGATGAAAAGAAATTATTAGATTATGGATTTGATTTCTATGCCGCGCAGATAATTAATAATGAGAACATATTAATCGCATGGCTAAACATGTGGGGTAGAAATAATCCTACTTCTAAATATGGTTTTGCTGGTATGTTAACCACACCGAGAAAAGTATATATAGAAGATGGTATTCTAACGCAAAAGCCACTTATTTATGGTGAAATTACATTAGATAAAGATATCAATAACCATATAGATGGTCATCTAGATGTCGGTGTTATACATCTAAATGTAGAAGGATTAGAAGCATTATCTATTAATCTAAGAAAAGGTGATAATGAAGTATCTAAATTCTATTTAAAAGATAATGAATTCTATTTCGATAGAAGTAATTCTGGAGAAATCATTAATGGCGAAGAAAAAGACGAATTATCATTAAAAGGTATAAGAAAGCTGCCATATATGAGAAAAGATAATGATGACATTTATATCGTCTTAGATAAATATTCAATTGAAATATTTGTTAACGGTATATCTATGAGTAATATTGTTGTCTCTAATCAAAATAGTGATATATATGAGATAGATATTAAATCTAATAAAGCACATATTGAGGTTTATAAATAATTAGCCAAGTTTTACGGACTTTTCGCTAATTACCAATCCATAATTCTCAAATAAAAAGTATTCAAAAGAATAAGAAACAAAACACAACGAAAAGACGTGTCACAGAAATTATACTTTTTATTTCATAAAATTAATGCTAAAATAGAAACAACAAAATATGGAAACGTTTCCACGGAGGTAAAATTCATGAAACGTAAATTAATAATTACAAGCATGGTTCTTGCTGTCGGCGCATTAAGCATGCTTACGGGGGGGGGTCTTAAAAATACCTCTTTAACCGC
>CAJOOD010000001.1 GCA_905236085.1 uncultured Bacilli bacterium | reverse complement strand
TCTTTCCTTCGAATTCTAATTCGAACACTTTTTTCATTTTTCTTTTTTCCTCTTAAATTTTCAACATGTAAATGATAGCACTTTTTCATAAAAAATACACCAATTTATTGGTGCATTTTCTTTTCCTTGTTTCTTGCTTATTTTCTTAAGCCTAATTTAGCAATTAATTCTAAATAAGCATCGTGGTCTTTTTCGTTAAGATAAGATAATAAACTTCTTCTTTGTCCAACTAAGATTAATAAAGATCTTCTTGAAGAGTGATCTTTCTTATGGGCTTTTAAGTGAGCTGTTAATCTTTTAATTTGTTCGGTTAATAAAGCGATTTGAACTTGGGTTGAACCAGTATCTTTTTCATCTTTACCGAATTCTTTAACGATCGCGGCCTTTTCTTCCTTAGATAACATATCTTTTTCCTCCTAAATTATTCTTAACATATTCATCGAGAAGCGTTGAGGATTCGCTAGTCAACGGATAAGTCGCATAGGTATATTACCAAAAAGTCAAACAAATAAAAAGTATTATTTTTATAAAATATAAAATAAGGATAATTAATAATTAATTTTCACTTTTTAAGATTTTTTTTCAATTTGCCTTTATGGCCTCCTATTAGATAATAGATGGAATATATTTTTTGCTTTTTCAATTGTGCGAACATGTTCGCACTTTTTACTTTATCCGTATTTTACAAGGATTATACTGGTTTTTTTGAATTCGCTTCTTATAAAACAAATTGTGCCACAAGCGGTGGCACAATTTAACAAGGGATTGATTAAAGATAAAATTATTTCTTTTTCTTGGAGGAAGACTTTTTCTTACTAGATTTATTAATAGACTTAGATACTTTCTTTAAAGCTTTTTTACCTTTTTTGTTTTTAGAGATAACAATAACTACGATTAAGATAATTAAAACCAATACCGCGATAGCGATATATCCAGCATATACTGGAATCTCCACTATTGCACCTGAGGCGCTTATATTAATAACACATTCTGCGGTATAATCTCCATCTACTGTCTTCGCGGTAATGGTAACTTTACCTTCTTTTAAAGCGGTTACTTTTATAGGCGATGAACTAGAAATGGTCCAGGCTAAACGTCCATTATTAGTTTCAATATTAACTAATTCATTATTATTAGAAGTCCATATTATTCCTCTATTAGTGGCATTACTTGGTGTGATATTAGCGTTAATAACAGCGCTTTCCCCTACCTTTAAATCAAGAGTGGTACTTGATAATGTGATTCCGGTAACTGAAATAGGAGTTAAAGAAGAACCATAAATATTATCTGTTAATGGATTCGCGGATTTATCATCAGCGTTATCACCCCATACGATATCAACCCAATCAGGGAAGTCGATAAAGGGATTTCTATTATGTTGATAATTATTATAAATAAGATTATTACGATGAATCTCATATTCATCAACTGGATCTAATTGATGCCATAATAATAAATCTTTTAAATTGCCCATCTTAACAGTGTAGGTATCTGATGATGTTTCCGTATCAATTGAGGTCACATATGATACTAATTCAAGATTAGGATTAAATTCAGATATGACTCCGCTTTCATTAGCGAGATTATTATAACAGGCCACCATATAGAATAAGGCTCTAGCGATATCACCTTTATCAGAGTCTTGAGGTTCAAATACTTTATTATATTGATCATTTTCAGATGTATTTAAGGGTGAGCCTAATAAATTTCCTGAATCATATGCGTGTTTGCTACTCGCATCAGTATATGTTTTAGAAGTATCGACATAGCCATAAGGATTATTATTATGAATGGATTGATTGACATAGCCATCTCCGGATATTAGATGATGGATATCAGTTCCCGCTGGGCCAGTAGCCCCGCTTGAGGCTTTAAATCCACGTGACTGACACCAGACATGCTCTCTATTTGTGCCGGTTTCATTGTGGTCGCCCCATTCTTTAATTCTACCTTCTTCTAAGGTGATACCGTTTTCATCTCTATTACGATATAAAGTATGAACATAGGGATTATTTTTAATATTAGAATTAGAGGAAGAATAACGGTAATTAAGATATGTATTAGTCGCACTATCATAGGTTCCATATTCTATTTCTTCTTTAGGTGATAAGGACCATTCTCTATCACTTATTTCATATATTTTCCAGACATTATCATAAGAATAATAAGTCATATTTTGTAAGATTGGTTTTAGATTTTTTAATAAATTTGTTCCTTTTAATTCTTCTTTATCTAGGCTTGATAGCGAAGCATAATAATCTCTAATTTCATCATCAGAATTATCATTTAAATCTATTGTTGATGTCGTGGCTAGACTACCTTCTATCGGTCCACTTATCTCCGCGTTTAAAACCTTAATATCAGATGTATTAATTTTTAATCCCGATATAGAACTTATTAATAATACAGATAAGGATGATAATAATAAGATTTTATTTTTCATTTTTAAAATATTCCTTTGTTTCTAAAATATTTTTATTGATGGCTTGTTTTAATTCTAAGATATCTTTGAATTCTTTTTCTTCTCTTAGGAATTTTAAAAATTCCACTTTGCAATCTTTATCATATAAATCGATATCGATGTCTAATAGATGAATTTCTAATATGGGACTATTTAATTTAGCAATGCTAGGATGTCTTCCAACATTAGAAACACCTTCATAAATCTTATTATCGATATAGCATCTAACGACATATACCCCGTTTTTCATTGATGGATATTTATTAGAGAAATCAATATTTAAAGTCTTAAATCCTAATTTCTCCCCATTATGTAGTCCATGTTTGATAATGCCGTTAACGCAATAAGGTCTTCCTAATAGAGTATTAACCCTATCAATATTACCGTTTAATAATTCATTTTTAATATCTCGAGAAGATATTTTAATGTTATTATCTTTTATTAAATCGATGATTTCAGTGGGTAGATTATCTTTTAAATAAGGAGCATTTCCTTCAGCGTTATAGCCAAAAGTGAAATCACTTCCACAGAAGAATTTATAAGCGTGGAACTTCTTTAATATTTCAATGAATTCTTCTTTTGAAGTATGAATTAATTTATCATCGACTTCAAAATAATAAAAATAATCAACACCTAATTTCTCTAATATTTCTATCTTATCTTCTAAAGGAGTTATTTCATTATCAATCACTTTAAATTCATGTTTAATATTTTCAAATGATATGAGGCCAACTTGATGTTTAGAATTTTTAGCAAGAGATATAATTCTTTGATGAGCGATATGGATGCCATCAAAAAATCCTAAGCATAAAGCTAGATTATTTTCTTTGATATCGATATTAGCTAAATCTAATTTATAGACTTTCACGATTAAATCCTCTGACACATTTATAAGTATCATTATCTTTATGATATACGGCGAGTAGATGATTTGATTTATCATATATGGCTAAATATTCATCATCTTTATTAATTGTTATTGGATTGCCGTTTTTGACTAGATTAATCTTCTTATCATCTATTACATATCTTGCTATAAATGATAAGCAATCATCTAAAGGTATTATTTTATCTTCATTTACATCTTCGATATTAATCGCGTTTTGTAGATTATATCGCCCCACTTTAATGCGATTTAAAGATGTTAGATAACCAGATGTGTTTAATTTTAAGGCAATATCTTCCCCTAAAGTTCTAATATATGTCCCTTTAGATACTTCGCTGATAAAGGTAATAACACCATCTTCATAAGATAATAATTCCAAAGAATAGATCTCTATTTCTCTACTTTTTCTTTCTATATCAATCCCCTCTCTAGCGTATTCATATAATTTCTTACCATTGATTTTAATCGCTGAAGTCATCGGAGGTAATTGATATTGTTTACCGATAAATGTTTTAAATATTTCTTTTATTTCTTCTTTATTTATAGAAGGTATATCTTCTTTTTTAATTATTTCTCCTTCCGTATCACCAGTGGAAGAATAATAACCTAATTTTAAAGTAGCGATATAGGTTTTATTTAATCCTTCGATAAATTGTCCTAATTTTGTTCCTTCACCTATGGTGACCACCATTAGGCCCGTGGCAAAAGGATCAAGAGTGCCAGTATGCCCTACTTTTTTAACATGTAAGAGATGTTTTATTTTCAAGCAGACATCTTGCGAAGTCCAATTTTCTGGTTTATTGATTAATAAAATGCCATCCATAGATATCATTATCTTTTATTTTATAAATAAAATCCATAATGAATATCAATATTTTTAGATAGAAAAGGCGATTATGAGACATTCTTCTTTTAATTCGAGATTCATATTAAATGTCTCTTTATCTTCGATGATATTATTTCTATCTTCACTAGATATAAACATAAAGGCTTCATCTTTATATTCTTCATATTCATCCTCATCATAGAGGATTTTAAAACCTAATAATGATATTTCTATTGTTTTATTTAATACTGTCTTAAATATGATAGAATTATGAGCCCATAAAGAATATTTATCTTCTTCACTTATCATAATAGGGAGATAAAAATAGTAAATATTATCATTTATCGACATGATTTTATTAAATATAATTTCATT